>JAKDNC010000036.1 GCA_030452025.1 Nocardioides sp.
TGTTGGGTGGCCCCCAGTGCGGGCTGCTGCCGGGGAGGGCCGAGCTGGTGGAGCAGCTGCGGCGACACCCGTTCGCCCGGGCTCTGCGCGTGGACAAGCTGACCCTGGCCGCCCTCGAGGCGACCCTGGCCGGACCGCAGGCGCCCGTCCCGGCCGCGTTGTCGCGTCGCCCTGAGGAGCTGTTGGCGCGGGCCTCGGCGATCGCGGCGTCGCTCTCCGAGATCGTCCCGTCCGAGGCCGTGGCCTGCGCCGCGGCGGTCGGCGGTGGCGGCGCTCCGGGGGTCGAGCTGTCGAGCGCGGCGGTGTCGCTGCCCGCGTCACTCGCCGAGCCGCTAAGGCTGGGCTCGCACCCCGTCGTGGGCAGGGTCGAGCGCGGGAGGCTGCTGCTGGACCTGATCGTGGTGGCCCCGGCCGAGGACGCGCTGCTCGTCGACGCCGTGCGGGCCGTGTCCGCGGAGCCCTTGTCGGGTCAGGCCTGAGCGATGCACGTCATCGCGACGGCGGGACACGTCGACCACGGCAAGTCGACGCTGGTCCAGGCGTTGACCGGAGCCGATCCGGACCGCCTGGTCGAAGAACACCGGCGAGGCCTCTCGATCGAGCTGGGCTACTGCTGGACGACCTGGCCGGGGACCGGCGCGGTCGCCTTCGTCGACGTCCCGGGACACGAGCGATTCCTGACCACGATGCTCTCCGGGATCGGTCCGGTGCCCGCGACGCTGCTGGTGGTGGCGGCCGACGACCCGTGGATGCCGCAGGCGGCCGAGCACCTCGCGGCGCTCGACGCGTTGGGCGTCGAGCACGCGGTGGTCGCGGTGACCCGGTCCGACCTGGCCGACCCCGGCCCTTCCATTGCCCGGGTCGTCGACGAGATCTCGAGGACGACCCTCGCCGGTTCGCCGGTGGTGAGGGTGAGCGGCCGGACCGGCGACGGCCTCGAGGAGTTGCGCTCCGCGCTGGTGAGCATGGTCGGTGCGCTCCCCCACCCCGACCCGGCGGCCGACGTGAGGCTCTGGGTGGACCGGCGATTCACCGTCAAGGGAGCTGGCACGGTGGTGACCGGGACGCTGCAGGCGGGGACTGTGCGTCGCGGGGACACGCTGGCCTTCGGGAGTACGCCCCTGCGGGTGCGCGCGGTGCAGGCGCTCGAGCGCGACCACGACGAGATCTCCGGAGTGGCGCGGATCGCGCTGAACCTCAGCGGCGACGACACGGACCTGAAGCGCGGCAGCGTGTTGACGTCCCCTGATGCCTGGCAGCACACGGAGACGGTCGACATTCGACTGAGCGGGCAGGGTGATCCGCCACTGGCGCCGGTGTTGCACATCGGTGCCGCCGACGTCGCGGTCCGGTGTCGGCCGCTCGGCGACGGGCTGGCCCGGCTGACGCTGGAGCGCCCGCTGCCGTTGCGTGTGGGCGATCGAGCGCTGCTGCGCGACCCGGGCAGTCGCGCGCTGTGGCGAGTGGACGTGCTGGATCCACTGCCACCGAAGCTGCGGCGCCGGGGTGCGCCAGCACGACGTGCCGAGGCCCTGGCGCGGTCGTCCGGGAAACCGGACCTGGCCGACGAGCTGGCGCGACGCGGAGTGGTCCACGTGGATCTGATGCGTCGACTGGGCGTTCCGGTCCTCGGAGACCACCTGGCCGTGGGGCCGTGGCTGATCAGTCGGACGCGAGGTGAGCGGGCCTCCCATCAGATGGCCGATCTGGTCACGGCGCACGACCGGTCGGATCCGCTCGACCCCGGGGTCCCCCTGCCCGCCCTGGCGCACCGACTGCGACTGCCCGGACCGGAGGTCGTCCGCGCCCTGGTGGCCGCGCCGCTGCGGGTCGTCGACGGGCGGGTGCGCGGTCCCGGCGACGCCGCGTTGCCACCCGGCGTGGTGAAGGCGGTGACCGAGGTCCTCTCCCGGCTGGAAGCTGCACCGTTCGGTGCGCCGACGGCGGACGACCTGCGGGACCTGGGCCTGGACAGCCGCGCCCTGGGCGCGACCGTGAAGGCCGGGCTGTTGCTGCGGGTCGGTCCCGGGATCGTGCTGGGTCCCGAGGCGGAGTCCCGCGCCGTGGCCGTGTTGAGGGACCTACCGCAGCCGTTCACGACCAGTCAGGCGCGGCAGGCGCTGGGCACCACGCGCCGAGTGGCCCTGCCGTTGCTGGACCACCTGGACCGACGGGGGCTGACCCGGCGGCTGCCCGATGACCGGCGCGAGATGATCGGCGCGTGACCGGCGCCGATGCGTCTTCGGCGTAGCTAGCTCTCCCCGGGGTCCAGCTCGATCGTGGCCGTGTCGGTGCCCCACGCGAGGTAGAGCGCGCGAGCCAAGCCCCAGTGGCCGATCGGGGTCAGCCGCCGGTCGGCGTCGAGCGCTCCGAGCGCCTCCCAGAGCGGACCGAGGGTTTCGGCGGCGGCGTCGAGGGCCGCCTCGACCCCGTCCTGGGGGTCCGGCTCGCCGTCGATCTCGTCCATCGAGCACTCGTCCTTGAAGGCGAGCGCCCCCGAGAATCCGGCTCCCACGCCGCGGCGCAGCAGCCCGACCACGAGCGCCAGCCAGTCGGCATGTTGCAGCGTCCCGATGTCGGCGGCCTCCTCGATCGTCTGGCCGCGCTCCTCGGTCGGATCCTCCAGCGGCGACATCGAGCTCGAGGCCGCATCCAGCCACAGACCGGTGGCGTCATCGGCGTCCGCAGCAGCCACATCCGGGGCGAAGTACAGGTACGTCGAGTCGTGAGATGCGACGCCTTCACGGATCGCGGCGACGACCTCCTCGACCCCGCTCGGGGGCTCTTCCCAGTCGCGCACCTCGGGCCACGCCTGGGCGAGCACCGCGGCCGCAGCACGGTCGCTCTCCTCCCACTCTGCGAGCCAGGCGTCCATCTCTTCGTCGGTGATGTCGGGTTCGCTCGTCACGACTTCCAGCCTAGACGGAACCTCACCGGAGCTGCCGACGCATCCTGTCCGCCTGCCACCATGTTCAGGCCAGCGCCGGAGACACCCATCTCCAGGATCGGCCGGGCCCGTGTCATCTCGACCGCTCCTCGCCGTAGGCGGCACGAACGGCCCCGGGGACACGACCCCGGTCGGAGACGGCGTACCCGTTCTCGATCGCCCAGGCACGGATCTCGGCGGTGGTTGGTTCCCGTGGCGGCAGTGGACGGGCCTCGGCGAGCGTGGCGACGGTGGCCGCGCCGTATGCGTCGTGCTCCGCAGCGACCACGGCCGCAGCGAGGAATCGGTAGGTCCACTCCTGGGCGAGCTTGCGCGTCTCGCAGAACATGATCGGCACGTTGGGGAAGGCGATCTGAGCCTCGGCGAGCCCGTCGGCGATGACGGCCGAGCGCACCACTGCATGCTGGAAGGCGCGGCTGTAGCGCTCCTCGACCACGATCGCCGCCCGTGGCACGGACGCCAGCTCGGTGAGCTGGTACTTGAGCTTGCCCGTGGTCATCGAGGACACCAGGTCCTCGAGGCCCTTGCGCTCCACGACTGCGATCACCGCGTCGTCGACGCGCACGCCGTAGTCGCCCGCTGGAAGTGACTCGCGGACGGTCGTGGCCTGCTGGTCGGAGAAGGACCAGGCGTAGCGCTCGTGGCTGTCGACCAGGATCTCGAGGCCCTCCATGCCCTGGGCCCGTGCCTTCGGAGTTGTCACCCGGGGCCGCGCCTGCTTGGTGGTTCTTCGGGTTTGCCAGAAGATCGCCTGACGACCACCCCGGATGGTGGTGATCACGAACTGTGACCGATTCTCCCGGCCACGGTCGAGGACCAGGTCGATGGCAGCGCCACGCCGCACGCAGGACCGGACCGGCACCCGTTCGACAATCTCGGCGTCGTCGGGCCACTCCTCGACGCGGTGGCAGTAGACCTTCGACGTGCGCGGCCAGGTCTCCTTGGCCTTCAGCAGGATGCCGTCTCCCAGTGGGATCCGGACGATGTAGGGAAGGGTCGAGTCGTCGTCCGGGTTGCGAGCAATGACGAAGTCGTCAGGCATGCGCCCAGTCTGGCAGGAGTCGAACTTCTGGAAGGGGGCGGACTTCTCAACACCCCACCGGGCAGGATGGGCGCATGACCTCCCCAGATCTCCGCGCCGACATCGGCGTCATCGGCGGCACCGGCTTCTACACGTTCCTCGACGACCCCGTGGAGACGACCGTCACCACGCCGTACGGCGACCCGTCGGCGCCGGTGTCGATCGGCCAGGTCGCGGACCGCTCCGTCGCGTTCATCCCGCGGCACGGGCCGCACCACGAGCAGCCGCCGCACGGCATCAACTACCGCGCGAACCTGTGGGCCCTGCGCTCGTTGGGAGTGCGCCAAGTCCTCGGGCCGTGTGCGGTGGGTGGGCTGCGGGAGACCGTCGCCCCCGGTGACCTCGTCGTGCCCGACCAGCTGGTCGATCGCACCCATCGCAGGATCGGCTCCTACGTCGAGACCGGAGCAACCCACCTGCCGTTCGCCGACCCCTACTGTCCCGGGCTCTCCGCGTCCCTGGCCGGAGTGGCGCCGGACATCCGATCCGGCGGCACGATGGTCGTCGTCGAGGGGCCGAGGTTCTCCACCCGCGCGGAGTCGCGTCACTACGCCGCCCAGGGCTGGGACCTGATCAACATGACCGGGGCGCCGGAGGCACAGCTCGCCCGGGAGATGCGACAGTGCTACGCCTCGCTGGCGCTGGTCACCGACATGGACGCCGGAGCCGAGACGGGCGAGGGGGTCAGCCAGGAGGACGTGTTCGCACTCTTCCGGGCGAACCTCGACCGCCTGACGGGGATCCTCGAGGCGACGATCACGGCCCTGCCGGACCCGGACGGGTGCAGCTGCTCGTCATGGGCCGACGGCATCGACCTGACCTACGACATCCCATGAGAGTTCTGCTGACCGGCTCGGCCGGCTTCATCGGGACCGCGATCGGCCACCAGCTCGAGGAGTCCGGCCACGAGGTAGTGCGCGTCGACATGATGCTGCCCCAGGCCCACGGTGCTGTCGAGCCGCCCGCAGGCACGCACCGGCTCGACGTACGCGACGCCGCGGAGTGGACGGACCTGCTGCGCGGCGTCGACGCGGTCTGCCACCAGGCCGCGATGGTCGGAGCCGGGGCCCGGGTGGCGGACCTGCCCGACTACGCCGGCCACAACGACCTCGGCACCGCCACGCTGCTCGCGGCGATGCACCAGGCCGGGGTGGGCCGGCTCGTGCAGGCCTCCTCGATGGTGGTCTACGGCGAGGGGCGCTACGTCTGCCCGACCCACGGCCCGCAGATCCCCGGCCCCCGCTCCCGGGCCGCGTTGGAGTCCGGCGACTTCGACAATCATTGCCCCACCTGTGCCGCTCCCCTGGCCTGGGAGCTGGTCGACGAGAGCGCCCGGCTCGACCCGCGCAGCAGCTACGCCGCAAGCAAGCTGGCCCAGGAGCACTTCGCGTCCGCATGGACACGCCAGGCAGATGCGGCCGCGGTGTCCCTGCGTTATCACAACGTCTACGGGCCCGGGATGCCGCGGGACACGCCGTACTCCGGTGTGGCGGCGATGTTCCGCTCCTCGATCGAGCGCGGCGAGGCGCCGCGGGTCTTCGAGGACGGCGCGCAGATGCGGGACTTCGTGCATGTCGATGACGTCGCAGCCGCGAACGTGTTGGCGCTCGAGACGGTCGGCGACCTCGCCGGCGGGGAGACCCGGGCGTGGAACGTCTGCTCCGGCGAGCCCGTCTCCATCGGTCAGGTCGCGGGATGGGTCGCCGAGGGTGCGGGGTCCACGGTCTCGCCGCAGGTCACCGGCGAATTCCGGATCGGGGACGTGCGCCACGTGGTCGCCTCACCGGAGCTGGCCCGCACCTCGCTCGGGGTCCCCGCCCGAGGGCTACACGACGAGGGCCTACGGGCGGTCGCCACCGCCCCCCTGCGGACCTGAGTCTGACCCGGACCCTGACCCGGGGCCGAGCCTCACCAGCTCGTGTAGAGCAGGTGCTGCACCAGCAGCGCGGTGCTCAGCTGGAGGGCCAGCACCGGCCGTTGCCACCGCTCCGGGAGCAGCGCCAGCGACACGGTGAGCCACGGGATGAAGGGGAGCCAGATCCGCTCGACCTCGCCCTTCGACATGCGGGTCGAGTCGGCGATCACGATCGTGGTCACCGCGGCCAGGGCCAGCACCAGCACCACCCGGCGTCCGGGCGCGGCCGTCGTGGACGGCAGCGCCTCGCGCCAGCGGGACAGGGCATGCGCGAGACCGGCACCCACCATCGGACCCATCGAGATCAGCAGTGCCGCGATGTTGGCCCACACCCAGTAGGACGTAGGCCGGTCGCTGGCGATCCCGTCCCAGTAGCGGTCCACCAGCACGGGGAACGCCTCCCACCACGCGAAGCCCCAGGCCGCCAAGGCGAGTACGACGGCCAGTGCGGCGACCGCGGCCACCGGCAGCGGCCACCACGACCGGGCCAACCACAGCACCGCCAAGGCCAGGATCCCGAGCAGCGGCAGGCCGTAGGACATCGACACACAGGCCCCGAGCAGCAGCCCGGCGGCGACCGAGGCGACCAGCATCGCTCGTCGCGACCGGGCCACCGCCGCGACGGCCAGGGCGGCCAGCCCCCAGGCTGCGCAGGCGGCGAAGACAGCGTCGGCCGAGACCGCCAGGAAGACGGCGGCCGGGGAGAACACCAGGAACGGCGTCGCCCGCCGTGCCCACTCCTCCTCGCCGTGCGCGAGGGCACGCAGGGCCACCATCACGGCAGCGGGGATCGTGGCGGCGATGACGGTGACCACGAGGGCGGCCTGGAGGTCGTCGCCGAGACCGATCCGGACGAGGCCGACGAAGAACAGGGTCGCGCCGGCCGGGTGACCGGCGACGTGAATCGGCCAGTTGCCGTCGGCCTCGTTCGGGATCCGGTCGATGAAGCCGTCGAGGAAACCGCCGATGTCGCTCACCCCGCGGGCGGTGCCCAGATATTCGAAGCCGTTGCCGAGCACGCGGGTCAACCCCTCCTGGCCGTCAACCAGCGCGAGGGCGAGCAGCCAGGCCAGGGACGCGGCGAACCCAGCCATGAGCAACCACCGCCAGGGCAGCGACGCGGCGACCGCACGACCACCGACCACGCCGAGGACCGCGAGCAGCAGGGCGGGCCAGGTGCCGGGGCCCGTCGTGGGTTCCCAGTATCCATGCAGTGGTGGGAACTCCGTGCCTGAATTCCGTGCGTGGACCTCCCACGACATGATGTCGGGCAGTGTGATCGCCGCGGCGACGACCAGGACCGCGACCACCCAGCCGACGTGTGCAGCGACGGCGACCCGACGGGTCTCGGGCGGCTGCAGGGTCGGGGGCACACCTGCACCCTAGGCAGGTGATTCCAAGGGGGCGTACCAGTGAGCGGGGGCTGCCACACGATGTCAGTGGTTCGTAAGGTCTTCCATGACCGATTCTCCCGGTCCGCACCGTAGGTTCGACCCTATGACATGCGACCTGGTGCTGCCCTGCCGTGATGAGGGGCCCGCCCTGCGAGCGCTGCTGCCACGGGTGCCGGACGATTTCCGGGTCCTGGTGGTGGACAACGGTTCCGTCGACGACACCGCACAGGTGGCGACAGAGCACGGCGCCGTGGTGGTGCGCGAGGACCAGCCCGGCTACGGCGCAGCCGTGCACGCCGGAGTGGTCGCTTCGGACGCCGAGTTCCTGGCCGTCATGGACGGCGACGGCTCCTTCGACCCGACGGAGCTGTCCCGTCTGCTCGTCGCGGTCTGCGACGGCGCCGACCTCGCCGTGGGGCGCAGACGTCCGGTGGCCCGTGGGGTGTGGCCGTGGCACGCGCGAATCGGGAACCGTCTCATCGTGGCCTGGCTTCGGCGGACTGCGAGCCTTCCGGTCCACGACATCGCACCGATCCGGGTCTGCCGCCGGGAAGCTCTGCTGGCCCTCGACGTCGGTGACCGCCGGTTCGGCTACCCGTTCGAGCTGCTGCGCAAGGCCTCGGAGGCCGGGTGGCGGATCGACGAGTTCGACGTGTCATACCACCCGCGGGCCGAGGGCACCCGCTCGAAGGTGTCCGGCTCCGTGCGCGGCACCGTCCGGACCGCGCGTGACGCCTGGCGGGTGCTCTCATGAGCCGCGGGAGCTACTCGATCCTCGTGCTCGCCAAGGCTCCCGCCGCCGGGAAGGTGAAGACCCGACTCGGCGTGACGATCGGCGACGTGCAGGCGGCCGAGGTCGCGTGCGCCGCGCTGTTGGACACCCTCGAGACCTGCACCGCCGCGGTCGGTGCCGACCGGTGCCACCTGGCCCTGGCCGGCGACCTGACCGGCTGTGTCGACGAGGAAGCAGTGCGCGAGGCGTTGTCGGGCTGGTCCGTCTTCCGCCAGCGAGGTGACGACTTCGCGACCCGTCTGGCGATGGCACACGAAGACTCCGGCCCGGGGCCGATGGTGCAGATCGGCATGGACACTCCACACGTCACCGTCGCGTTGCTCGACGCCGTGGCGCAGGGACTGAGCGACAGCGACGCCGTGCTCGGCCCGGCCGAGGACGGCGGCTGGTGGGTGCTCGGCCGCCACGACCCCGGGACCGCCGCTCCCCTGGCCAGCGTGGAGATGTCGACGACGCGGACCTACGACGACACCCGGGCCGCGCTGGTGAGCGTGGGCCACCGGGTGGTTGCGACGACGCCACTGGTCGACGTCGACACCGCGGAGGACGCCGACTCCGTGACGGCGCAGATCCCGGGCAGCAGGTTCGCCCAGGCGTGGCGCGTCGCACGCAGAGCGCAGACGGAGGAATGACCGATGCGCGACCATGACTCCTTCAGCCCCATCTTCGCCGCCGCCCTGCGCGGTGGCGAGGCCAGACTGCACGGACTGGGCGATCTGTCGAGGACGGTTCCGGTGCCGAACTGGACCCGGGATGCGGACCCGATCGACCGGGAATTCTTGGCGCACTGTGACGGTGCCACGATCGACATCGGCTGCGGCCCGGGCCGAATGGCCGCGGCTCTCGCCGAGACGGGAGCGACCGTGCTGGGCATCGACATCGTCGTGGAGGCCGTCGAGCAGACCCTCGGCCGTGGCGCGGCGGCCCTGCGCCGCAACGTCTTCGAGCGGGTCCCCGGAGAGGGCCGCTGGGACACCGCACTGCTGGCCGACGGCAACGTCGGGATCGGTGGCGATCCCGCACACCTGCTGAACCGGGTCCGGCAGGTGATCGACCCCCGTGGACGGATCGTGATGGAGGTGGCCGCCCCCGGAGTCGGCAGTGGCTCGTGGCAGGTCTCCCTCGAGTGCGACGGTCGGCGCAGCGCTCCGTTCAGCTGGGCGGTCGTCGATGCTGACGATGTGGCCGACCTGGCCGCTGAGGCGGGTCTGCGGGTGGCCTGCTGTCATCCGCACGACGACCGCTGGTGTGTGCTCCTGGAAGCCGCCTGACGTGACTGATCCTGCTTGTGGACCGGCAGACGACGGGCGGGAGGACGGCTGATGGCGCGGATTCTCGTGGTCGAGGACGACGCGACCGTGCGCGAGGTGGTCGTCTCCTACCTGACCGCAGCCGGGCACGACCCGGTGGAGGCCGGCGACGGTGAGTCCGGCCTGTCGGCGGCGCGCGAGATGCGTCCGGATCTGGTGGTGCTCGACCTGATGCTACCCGGTGTCGACGGGATGGAGGTGCATCGGCGACTGTCGTCGATGTGGCCGCAGGAGCAGGTTCCGGTGGTGATGCTCACCGCGCTCGGGACCGAGCAGAGCCGGGTCGCCGGCCTGGAGGCCGGGGCTGATGACTACGTGACGAAGCCGTTCAGTCCCCGGGAGCTGGTGCTGCGAGTGGACTCGATCCTGCGCCGCAGCGCGACGCGGGCGGCCGCGGCACCGGTCGACGTACTCATCGACGCAGACCTGGTCGTGGACCGGACCCGGCAGGAAGCGGCACTGGCCGGGGAGGTGCTGCCGCTGACCGTCCGGGAGTTCGAGCTGCTGGCACACCTTGTCTCGCGTCCCGGGGAGGCGCTGACCCGGGAGCAACTGCTTGAGGAAGTGTGGGGGTGGACCTTCGGGGACACCTCGACGGTCACCGTGCACGTGCGCCGGCTGCGGGAAAAGGTGGAGCTCGATCCGCGCCAGCCCACGCGGCTGGTGACAGTGTGGGGCGTGGGTTATCGCTGGGAGACGAAGGAGATCGGCCGATGACGACAACGGATCGTCTGGAGATCCTGCTGGTGGCTGCCCTGGCGGCACTCGCCGTGGGCGCGACCGGACTGTTGCTGGGCTGGTCGTTGCGACGGCGCTCGTTGCAACTTCAGTTCGCCCTGGTCTCGACGGTGGCGGTGCTGGCGGTGCTCGCAGGAGTGCTCGCAATCGCGGTGCGGATGCTGATCTCGCCCCACGACTTCGAGGTCGTGGTGTTGGTGACGGTCGTGGCAGCCCTCGTGTCAGCAGCCGTCGCGATGGTGTTGGGCGCCTTCCTCGCGGGCTGGTCGCAGACCCTGCGGGACGCCGTACGACGCGTGGGTGGGCCCGATGCGATCCCGGCCGAGGGTGGTGGGCCGAGGGAGTTCCGCGAGTTGTCGGCCGAGCTGTCGGCCGCACAGGTGAGGTTGGCCGAAGCACGCGAGCGGGAGGTGCGCCTGGAGGAGTCGCGCCGGGAGCTGGTCTCGTGGGTGTCCCACGACCTGCGCACGCCCCTGGCCGGGATGCGGGCGATGACCGAGGCCCTGGAGGACGGGCTGGCGGTCGACCCGGCGCGATACCTGAAGCAGATCCGTGGCGAGGTGGACCGGATGGTGCTCATGGTCGATGACCTCTTCGAGCTGTCGCGGATCCATGCCGGGGTGCTGCCGATGAGTCCTCAGGAGCTGTCCCTGGAGGAGTTGGTCGACGCCGCGCTGGTGCACGTCGATCCGATCGCGCGCAGCCACGACGTGCGGCTGTCGGCGCGGGTGGAGGCAGGGCTGCTGGTCACCGCGGACCCGTCCGGGTTGACCCGCGTGCTGACCAACCTGTTGATGAACGCGATCCGGCACACCTCTGCCGGTGGCGCGGTGGTGGTCGGTGCCGTCGGTGTGGCCGAGGGTGTCGAGGTGGCCGTGGCCGACGAGTGCGGCGGGATCCCCGACCCGGAGCGGGCGCGGGTCTTCGAGGTCGCCTGGCGTGGAGGCTACGGGCGGACCCCGGAGGCCAGCCCCGAGGTCACCTCGGGCCGCGCCGGGCTGGGACTCTCGATCGTGCAGGGAATCGTCGAGGCGCACGCGGGACGGGTCGCCGTGGAGAACCTCGACTCGGGACTCGGGTGCCGGTTCCGAGTGTGGCTCCCGGCGTTGAAGGAAGCGGCACCGGGCGCCGGCGGATAGCTTCGACGCCTGCCTCTGATCAACCCGATCCGGTCAATCCGGCCGATCAATCCGGCCGGTCCATCCGGCCCGATCCCACGTGGGTCGGGGCGGTTTGTAGTTCAACCCAGATGGGTGATGACGGCGATCTTCCGCGGTGCTTCTCTGTCCAGTGGGGGCAAACCCCCACAGACCGGGAGGATCACGACAATGCGGGCAAGAAACAGATTTGGGGCGGCTGCGTCGGTGGCTGCGTCGGTGGCTGTGGTCATGGTCGCAGCGTCGTCCGGCGCGGGCTACGCGGGCGGCGGCCACCACAAGCACGGGCCCGGCCCCCACCACGGCGATCGGATCTCCACTGTGACAGACCTCTCGGGACCACGGGGCGTGGAGTCGGTCCGCCCGGGAGTCACGCTCGTGAGCGAGGACGACGGCTCCTTCAGCGTTGTGATCGAGCGCCACCGCCGGCGGGCCAAGGTGGTCGAGCTGGGCTCGCTCCCGGGTTCGGCCGGCTTCGCCAACGCAGTCTCCACCTCACGTGGCAAGGTCTACATTGTCACCGGCGAAGGAGCTCCGGACACGGGAGCAGCCTCGCTCTATGTCTGGGACTGGCGCCGCAGGCACCAGGCTCCGCAACTGCTCGCGGACATTGGCGCCTACCAAGCCAGTGACCCGGACCCCAGTGACCTCGAGGACGCCCCGGAGGACAGCAATCCCTACGACGTACTCGCTCTCCGTGACGGCACGGTGCTGGTCGCGGACGCCGCAGGAAACGACCTGCTGCGCGTGTGGCCCAGCGGCAACATCAAGACCGTGGCCCGGCTGATGCCGCGCACCGTGGAGGTTCCCGATGGTCTTCCCGACACCGACCCTGACGGCAACCCGCTGCCTCCTGCAGGCACCCCGATTCCCGCGGAGGCCGTGGCCACCTCGGTCACGGTCGGCAGCGATGGCTACTGGTACGTCGGCGAGTTGCGGGGTTTCCCCGCTACCCCCGGAACCTCGCAGATCTGGCGGATCCGCCCCGGATCGACCAATGCGGTCTGCGACCCCGAGGCCTCGACAAGGTCCATGCACCACAGCTCCTGCACGAAGTACGCCGATGGGCTCACGTCGATCGTCGACCTCACCGCAGACCGGCACGGCGGCATCTACGCCGTGACGCTGTCGAAGATGAGCTGGCTGGCGATGGAGCTCGGGCTGCCCGGAGCCGACGTCGGCGGCCTGTATCAGATCCGGCACCACGGGCATTCGATCAAGGAACTGGTCAAGGACAAGCTCTCCCTGCCGGGCGGGGCCTCAGTGTCCAAGCGGGGCGACATCTATGTCACCGGGCCGGTCTTCGGGCCGGGCACCTTGGCCAAGGTGAGCCGGCGGTAGGGGTCGAGACGACGCCCCTCCGCGGGTGGGGCAGGCCGGTTCTCCGTGTCCGAATGCGAAGTGACCGGCCTGGCACCCCCATGTCATCGCCGCGTGTGCGCTGTGCCAGCGCATGACGACCGGCGAGTTGGTTCGGGTCACGAGCGATTTCGTCAGCGGTGATGCAGTGCGGTCAGTAGGCGTCCACGAGCGCAGGACGTCCCTCGACCACGTGCAGGTCAACCGGCTGGCCGTCGATCGTGACGGTCCCCACCACCTGCCGCCACTCAGCGCCGTCGACCCGGAACCGAGCCGAGTACGTCGTGTCGACGCTGGGACGCACCGTGACGTGCGCGTCGTCGTAGGAATGGGTGACGTAGTCGCTCATCGGGCGACCACGATCGAAGGCAACCCCCGGGTCCGCGGTCGTCTGCGAGGTGCTGTCCCCGTGTCGCCACGTGAACGACGACGGGGTGATCTCGAGATCCACCCTTTGGCCCAGCAGGGTCACTGTGCGGGTGAACTGATCGGCCTCCGTGTGGAGGATCGTCTCGAAGTTCACCAGCGTCTTGCCGCCGGGAGGCTGCACGATCAGCTGCGCAGCAGGCACCTCGACGCGGCGCAACGCACGCAGCACCATCACGTTGGTGATCTGGGGACGAGCCGCGGGTCCGGCGGCATCCTTTCCGCCACGGCAGAAGTTCCCTCTGAACTCCTCGATGCCATTCGTCGGCCTGAAGTACGCCGCAACGAGTTCGCCATCACCTTCGCATTGCGCTCGCGAGACGCACACAGCGTCTCCACCCAATGAGCACACCGGCTCGTAGCGCCACACCCCTGGCTCGTTGCTGCCTGCGCCGGCGCCCAGGTCGGCCCCAGGGTCGGCGGTCTGACCGGCACCGGCTCCCTTCTCGTAATTCACCTGAAAGAAGCCTTTACCCGGCGTTGCATCGGGCTCCCCATATGCAGCGTCGAAGTTCCAGAGCATCGCGAGTACGACAGCCATGGCCCAGGTTGCGAGCCGACGACTCACGGCAGGACCTCAACCAGTCCGACCCGCCATTCGCCGTCGTCATCCAAACTCACAATGTTC
>JAKDNC010000591.1 GCA_030452025.1 Nocardioides sp.
CATCGCCCTGCGGATGCGGTGCTCGAAGACGACGCTCTATTCACTGGCCTCCTCCAAACAGGAGCTGGTCGTCGAGGTCGTCAAGGAGTACTTCCGCAACTCGGTGCCCCGGGTGGAGAAGTCGGTGGCTGCGGTGGAGCGTTCGCCGGGCGACACACGCGCACCGGGTGTCTCGGCCGACCGCGTGACGGCGTACCTCCTGGCGGTCGCCGACTACCTCAGCCCGCTCTCCCGCGACTTCATGGACGACCTGGCCACCTTCGAACCCGCGGCAGAGGTCTACCGGACCAACACCGCCGCCGCGGCGAACCGGATCCGTGACCTGATCGCGGAGGGGATCGCAGCAGGTGACTTCCGCAGGGTCCACGCCGGGTTCGCCGCCGAGATGGTGGCGGCCACGATGTTCGAGATCCAGCGCGGCGAGATGTTCGCGCGGCTGGAGATGACTGACTCCGAGGCCTACACCGAGCTGGCCTCGCTCGTGGTGGGTGCGCTCATCGTGTGAGCCCGCGCCGCCACGACGTACAGTTCGACGATCCTGCGGATTGAGCCCCGCTCGAGGCGCGAACTGTGCGTCGTCAGGGCTGCCTGTGGACAACGCCGGCGGCGAGAGCGCGATACGAGGCAGTCTGGCCCCGTGAAGGCGGGGCGATCTGATCATCTGCGCGACGGCGACCCGGTCCAGGTGCTGCGTCGGGTCGGGGGCGTCTGCCTCGGCTCCGACCTGATGACCGTGTGTCGCAGGTCCCGGCTGCGCCGGGCGCTCGATGAGGGAACCGTGGTGCGGCTCGGTCACAACCGGTATGCGCTACCAGGAATCAAGGAAGGGCTCGCGGCGGCCGGTCAGGTCAACGGCGTGTGCTCCCACCTCAGCGCCGCTCGCTACTGGGGCTGGAAGGTCAAGCAGGAGCCCGAGAAGCCTGTGGTGAGTGTGCCGCGGGGCCGGAAGGTGCGTGTCGAAGCGAGCGACATCGACCTGCGCTGGCGCCAGATGCCACCAAACGGTGTGCTGGCCGGACAGGTCACCACCAAGGCGCAGACCGTGGCTGACTGTGCCGCGACCCTCGACTTCGACGCAGCCCTGTGCGTGGTCGACTCGGCGCTCCGGGACCCGCGAGGGCCCACCAGTGAGCAGATGATCGCCGCGGCCGAGCAGCTGCCCCGAACCGGACGAAGCAGGGCGCTGCGGGTGATTCGTCTCGGGGACCGCCGGGCGGCCAACCCCTTCGAGTCGTGTACGCGAGCGATCGCCCTCGCCGTGGCCGGCCTGGAGGTCACCCCACAGTTCATGGTCGACCACATCGGACAGGCCGACCTGGTCGATCCGCGGTTGCGACTGGTGATCGAGGCGGACTCGCACGAGTTCCATGCGCTCAAGGAGGCGTTCCGTCACGACGTACGCCGTTACACCGCGATGGTCCGCGGCGGATGGGTCGTGATCCGCTTCTGCTGGGAGGACGTGATGTACCGCCCAGACTACGTGAGCGCCGTGCTCGTCGACCTGGTCGCCCAGCTGACGCCACGACGTACAGTTCGAAGATCTGCGGCGCAGGGGGCCGGCTGAGCCGTGAACTGTACGTCGCCGGGGTGCGCGGGAATGGATCCGACCGACCCGCGGTTGCGCCACCTGTGACACCCAACGACGCGCGCCGAGTCTCTGTGCTGCTCGGGCTCCTCTTCGGTCTCGCCGGGATGGGGTCCTCCTCGGCAGCCATCGCGCTCCCGCTGCTCTCCGAGGACCTCGGCGTGAGCGTCGGAGTCGGCGCCTGGACGATCACGCTCTACGCGCTGATGCTCGCGGTCACCACCGCCGTCTACGGCCGCGTCGCGGACCTGGTCGGCGTGCGCATCCCGCTCATCGTCGGCGTCACCCTGATGACCTCCGGCGCAGTCGTCTCCGCGCTGGCGCCGAGCTTCGACGTACTCCTGGCTGCCCGCATCTTCCAGGGGGCCGGCGCCGCTGCCGTCCCGACCCTGGGGATCACGGTGCTCAGTGCGCGTTACGACGGCGAGATTCGCGGCCTCGCCCTCGGCCGGCTGGCCGGCATCGCGGCAGCCGTGAGCTGTATGGGCCCCCTCATCGGCGGGGTCGTCGAGAGCCAGCTCGGCTGGCGGGCCGTGATGGCGCTGCCGATCCTCGGTGTCCTGGTCATCCCGTTCCTCTGGCACGCCTTGCACAACGAGGGCACCGGAGCTCGACTCGACATCCTCGGCGCTGTCCTGGTCGCCGCAACCGCCGCCGGCATGGTGCTGCTGGTGCAGTCACCCTCGACCGGCGTCGTGGTGGCGATTGCGGGCTTGCTCCTGCTGCTGCTCGGTACGCCGGCGGTGATGCTGCGGGTGCGTCATCGCCCGCACGGCTTCCTGCCGATGTCGGTGATCACCAACCCCGTCGTCGTACGCAGCGCGCTCGCCGCCGCCGCGATCCCCGCAGCCTGGTTCGCCCTGCTGATCGCCATCCCGGCGGTCCTTGTCGGGCATGGGTGGGAGCCGTGGCAGGTCGGCCTGCTAATGGTCCCCAGTGCCGTGGTCGGCCTGCTCACGCCGCGCTTCGCCGGGCCGCTGCTGATCCGGATCGGTGGGCCGCGGACGCTGGCACTTGCTGGCGGTCTCGTTTCGGTGGCGATGCTGGTCGCCGCCGTGGGCGCGCACATGGTCTGGGCGCCC
>JAKDNC010000592.1 GCA_030452025.1 Nocardioides sp.
CCACCAGTGGGCACTTTTTCATGGCCACGGACACCACGGCGATCCGATGACGGATCGACAACTCGTGCGCTCAGCCGGCAGATTCCCACCGGATCTCCCCGTCCGGGGTAGCGGCGGTTCGGTGCATTCCGAGTCTCGACGCGATCTGGGCCGAAGCGGCATGCTCAGGATGGATATAGGCGGCATATCGCACCACGCCGTGCCGCTCGAGCCAGCCGATCATCCCTCGTGCCGCCTCGGTAGCCAGCCCGCGGCCTTGGTCCGCCAGCCGGATAACCCACGCGACATCGGCCTGCAGCACGCCGCCGAAGGGCGCGACAGTCGCCTGGACATACCCGACCGGGCAACCCTCGCCCTGCACGGTCACGATCCAGTTGCACCACCACTGCTGCCCATCAGCAGAGTGATCGACCGACTGGACGTCATATCGGCGCTGCAACTGATCCAACGTCGGAGGACTGCCGCCGGTGAACTCGTGAAGCCCGGGATCGGCCAGGACATCGACCATCACGCGGGCATGCGTCGTCTTCAGCGGCTCCAAGCGGCACCGAGCCGTGGGGGGGATCGCATCAACGTTTGGCCACATCACGCTGATCATCATCGTCGGGTCGCGCCATCGCGTCGCTCTGCCTCGTCAATCGATCCCGATACGGGTGGCGATGACGGATGCTCAGTGCCCGCACGGCCCGGCTAGCCCAGGTCACTCGATGTAGGGATTCCTGGACATGGTCGGATCGGCGGAGAGTGACATGACCATGGCAACCTCGTCCGCCTCTGCTTCGGCTCCGGGCTCGCTGCCCACCAACGACCGACGCTGTGAAGTCGGCCGAAAACCGAAGCTGCTGGCGAAGCCGATCCCCGGTCCGTTGTCGGAGCGGACCCAGTAGTAAAGCAACCGGCGACCGTCCTCGAGTGCCCGCCTCGCGGCACTGGCGACCAGTCCCCAACCCACATGGTGCCCTCGCACCGAGGGTGCGGTCCACAGGCCGAACACCTCGCCCAACTCCTGGTCGTCGTTGTGGAGGCCGAGGCAGACGACGCCGAGCGCCTCGTCTTCGCGTTCGGCAACGAATCGACGGGCGTGGGTCATGCGGTCGCGCCAGACGTCCTCGTCGTGCGCGGCTTCCTCGGCGACACTGGCGGCGAAAGCCTGCGGGGCTTCCCGCAACGCTGCCATCCGGATGTCGCGGTAGAGCCGCCATTCATCCTCCGCGAGCATGCGAATGTCGAAATCGGCCATGACTCGATGATCTCACATCACCGTCAGCGAGCTCGACCCGCGCAGACAGCGGTGGGCGACTCGGTCCGAAGGGTGGGTGTCGGCGGGCTCAGGGTCGTCCTTGGCCAGCTCCGCGTCTGGGCCGTCGGCAGGTCCTCGGGCTCAAGCGGGCAGCCCGGCCGATAGACTTCAAACCCCACCACCAGCGGGGACTCTCCTGCGCTGCTTGGGGCTGCGGCAGGTGGTGCTGCACCATGTCGCAGTGCCGCCGAGTGAGCCGAGTATTCGCCTTTGGGGCCACCAGGAGTGGTGCGATGCCCCGTTCGGCGGTCGGACATGGGGCACCCGGGTCGGGAGCACGCCTGGCCCGTGCGACATACTTCAGGCGGCGATTTGCGCGGTAGATGTCCTGAGGGTTCTTCGGATTAAACTACGCATCTCCCGGGCCCTTAGCTCAATTGGTAGAGCTCCGGACTTTTAATCCGTTGGTTGTGGGTTCGAGTCCCACAGGGCCCACAGACGCAGCCCTCTCACCTGCAACTCAGGTCCGGGGGGCCTTGGCTTGTCTTGAGCCCATCATGTGTGGTCGGCAGGAGGGGCCAGTCAATGCGAATGCTCGCCCTCATCGACGAGCGGCCCCGCCCGGCACCGCAGTGCAAGCATCGCGGCCCGGACATAGATGCGCCCCGCCGGGTCCCGGCGGGGCGCATCACCATCTTCGAGCATCTCGTGGGGATCTGTCCTGATTTCGCGAAGAATTGTTCAGAAGATTCTCTCGAGACCTGACTGCCACAGCTGACCGGTCCGCGGGGCCCTGGCCATAACGCGGCCGCAAGTGCGTAGTTTTCCGGGTATGAGCAGGACGCCGTCGGAACGAGAGCGCGACGCCGGCCCAGCCGATCTCTGGGTGGCTCACTGTGAGGGTGACACCGAGGGCAAGGCCCGGGCGGCGAGTGCCGGCGTCGCCGTACCCGGAACCAAGCCCGCGATGGCGGGGCCCGATCTCGCCCCGACACCAGCCCCGCCCGGCTCTCACGAGGCCGTGGAGGCCGCGATCCTCGCCGCGCTCAACCGCCCGACCCAGTCCCACCATTCCCCCGAGGCGCCAACTGGCCCTTCCGTGAAGACTGCGGTGGCTCCCGGAGCGCCCGGCGACGACGCACGCCGCACCCGGATTGCCCCAAGGGTGCGCAAGGTGGCGATCGACCCGCTGACCGCACCACTGTCCGCGCTCCAGGAGCATGACGCCCCGGCAGCGACCTATGGCGGCGCCCCGTCGCCCGATCAGCAGGCGTCGGATGCACCGGCAGCACCCAACGAACCCGAATCAGAGCCCGAGGCCAAGCAGGAGCTCCCCGACGAGGCCGACTCCCTTCCGGTCAGGGAGCCGGTCATGGGGTCGGCCGTGAGGTCGGTCGATGAGCCGGCCACGCCCGTACCGCCAGG
>JAKDNC010000593.1 GCA_030452025.1 Nocardioides sp.
GATGGTCCTCCGGATCGTCGAGTCGTCGGCGAGCGCCGCGGCGATGACCTGAGCGACGTTCTCCCGCGAGACCGATCCGCCGCCGAATCCCTGGTCTCCGGTCTCGATCTTGCCGGTGGCCGGATCGAGGGTCAGCCCGCTCGGTCCGAGCACTGTCCACTCGAGCGAGGACTCACGCAGGTAGGCGTCCGCCGCGGCCTTGGCCTCGGCATAGGCGAAGAACGGCTCGCTCTCCGGAACGCCGTGGGCCGGTCCGGCACCGAAGTAGGAGATCATGACGAAGCGCTGCGCGCCGGCCTGGCCAGCGGCATCCATCGCCCGGATGGCCGCCTCGCGGTCCACGGCGTAGGTCCGCTCACGGCTGCCTCCGCCGGCGCCAGCGGCCCACACGACTGCGTCATGATCGGCGAACAATGTGGCGACGTCCTCGGTGGCGAGCTGTTCCACATCCGCCACGACCGGCGTGGCCCCGGATTCCTTCACCTCGGCGCTGTGGTCGGGGTTGCGGATGACTGCACTGACCACATCACCGCGATCACTGAGGATCCGGTTGAGGTGGAGGGCGACCTTGCCGTGGCCACCGATGACTGCAATGCGTGACATTCGATCCTCCTGAGGGTCGGGGTCGTGGTCCCGACGCTACAGGCGCGGCCATGTCGGCTCAGGCAGACCGGCTCAGGCGGACTTCTCGGCGGCGACCAGGTCCAGGGCGATGTCGACGATCATGTCCTCCTGGCCGCCGACGAGGCCGCGTCGTCCCGCTTCGAGCAGGATGGTGCGGACGTCGACGTCGTAGCGCTGCGAAGCCGCCTCGGCGTGGCGCAGGAACGACGAGTAGACCCCGCCGTACCCAAGGGTGAGCGTCTCCCGGTCCACCCGGACCGGGCGGTCCTGCAGCGGCCGGACGATGTCGTCGGCGGCGTCCTGCAGCGCGAACAGGTCGGCGCCGTGTTGCCAACCCAGCAGGGTGGCAACGGCGACGAAGGCCTCGATCGGGCAGTTCCCGGCGCCCGCGCCGTGCCCGGCCAGGGAGGCGTCGACACGATAGGCACCCTCCTCGACCGCGGTGACCGAGTTGGCCACGGAGAGGGAGAGGTTCTGGTGGGCAGGGATGCCGATCTGGGTGCCTTCGTCCAACACGGAGCGGTAGGCGCGCACCCGCTCGCGGACGCCGTCCATCGTGAGCCGCCCCCCGGAGTCGGTGACGTAGACGCAGTGGGCGCCGTAGGACTCCATCAGCTTCGCCTGGCGGGCGAGCTCGTCGGCGGGCGCCATGTGGCTCATCATCAAGAAGCCGGACACGTCCATGCCGAGGTCGCGGGCGGTGGCGATGTGTTGGGCCGCGACGTCTGCCTCGGTGCAGTGCGTGGCCACCCGGACCGAGCGGACCCCGAGGCTGTATGCGTGCTTGAGCTCCTCGATGGTGCCGACTCCGGGGAGCAGCAGGGTGGTCAACCGGGCCCGCTCGAGGTTGGCCGAGGCTGCCTCGATCCAATCCCAGTCGGTGTGTGACCCGGGGCCGAAGTTCAGCGACCCGCCGGCCAGCCCGTCGCCGTGGGCGACCTCGATCGCGTCGACACCGGCGGCGTCGAGGGCGGCGACGATCCGGCCCACGTCCTCAGGGGAGATCCGGTGGCGCACGGCGTGCATGCCGTCACGCAGCGTGACGTCCTGGATGAAGATGTTGGCGTTGGCGCTCATCGGGCTGCCTCCATTTCGAGCTGCGTCTGGGCGATCTTCTCGGCGGTGCGGAGCGCAGCCGAGGTCATGATGTCGAGGTTCCCGGCGTACGCCGGCAGGTAGTGCGCCGCCCCCTCGACCTCGAGGAAGACCGACACCTGGTGGGTCACCGGCGCGTCACCGGCCAGCGTGTGCACCGGCTGGCCCTCGGGGATGGGGGCGATCTGGACCTGCTGCTTGAGCCGGTAGCCGGGGACGTACGCCGCGACCGCGGCCACCATGTCGTCGACGGATGCGCGGATCTTCTCCTCGTCCGCCTCGCCCACCAGGGCCAGGATCGTGTCCCGCATGATCAGCGGCGGCTCGGCGGGATTGAGGATGATCACTGCCTTGCCGCGAGCCGCTCCGCCGACTGCCTCGATGGCGTGGGAGGTGGTCTCGGTGAACTCGTCGATGTTGGCGCGGGTGCCGGGGCCGGCGGACTTCGAGGCGATGGACGCGACGATCTCGGCGTAGGCCACCGGGGTGACGCGGGAGATGGCCGCCACGATCGGGATCGTGGCCTGGCCGCCGCAGGTGACCATGTTCACGTTCTCCGCCCCAAGGTGCTCGTCACCGTTGACGGCGGGCACCACGAACGGGCCAATGGCCGCCGGGGTGAGGTCGATCAGACGCTTGCCGTACGGCGCCAGCGCGGCCGCGTTGGCCTTGTGCGCGCCAGCCGACGTGGCGTCGAAGATGATCTCGGTCTCGTCGAAGCCCGGCATGGCGATCAGGCCCTCGACACCTTCAGCGGTGGTGGGCACGTTGAGCCGGGTCGCGCGGGCGAGCCCGTCGGATTCCGGGTCGATGCCGACCATCGCGCTGATATCGAGCGTCTCGGACAGACGCAGCACCTTGATCATCAGGTCGGTGCCGATGTTTCCCGAGCCGATGACCGCCACCTTGGTCCGGCGCTGTTCGGGCTCGTGGTGTGCAGCGCT
>JAKDNC010000594.1 GCA_030452025.1 Nocardioides sp.
CGACCAGGGTCACGATGAGGGTGGTCGTGTGCACGGTGGTTCTCCTTTTCCGGTTAGTCGGCGATGCCGACCACCGTCCCTTTGGTCTCGGGCCGGTCAAGGGCCTCGAGCATGGCGTGGGCGAGGTCGGCGCGCGACACCGTGTATCCGCGACGGACGCTGCTTCCGATGGTGGTGCGATAGCGGCCGGTCACGGGCCCGTTCGTGAGCTTCGGCGGACGGAAGGCTGTCCAGTCCGATCCGGATGCGGCAAGGATAGATTCCATCGCCCGCAGATCGTCGTAGACCGGCTTCAAGAGCGCACTGATCGCCGGCAGCGGGATGCGCCGGTTGAGCAGACTGTCGCCGGGCGGCGGCGCCACGGGCGCAGCACTGACCACGATGACCCGTCGAAGGCCTGCGGTCTCGAGCCCGCTCACGATCGAACCGATGGCGGGGGTGGCGACCGGCGCATCTTTGCGTCCGCGTGGGCCGATGCCGCTCAGCACGGCGTCGGCACCATCAAGAGTGCGAGTGACTCCTCGCTGATCACCAAGATCACCAAGCGGCGCGAGGGTGAGTGCCCGGTTCCGTAACGGCATCTTGGCGACATCGCGGACAACCGCGGTGACAGCGTATCCACGGTCAAGTGCCTGCTGCGCGAGTTCTCGACCAGTCCGGCCGTTCGCACCGAAGATTGCCAATCGCATGCCATCCTCCTATTAGATAATCACTGTAAGTGATAATCGATTCGACATGCAATCCCTGGTTGATACGATATGGCTGTGGACGAAGAGACGCAGGGGCACCTTCCGGCGGCGCTGGAGAGCAGGGCAAGCTTTCTGCTGTCGCAATTGGGTCTGCAGAGCGCCCAGTCGTTCGCCGCAGGGCTGACACCACTCGGACTTGACCCGAACCGCTTCGGGCTCCTCGTCCACGTCGCCCGCATCGAAGGGCAATCGCAGCAGCGCTTAGCGGAGGTCCTCGGCATCCATCAGAACACGATGGTCGGCATCATCGACGACCTTGAGGCGCGGGGGCTCGTCCAGAGGCGCCGGCACCCGAACGACCGGCGCGCCTACGCGATCCACCTCACTCCAGCGGCCCGTGAGTTGCTTCCGGCAGCCTCGCGCGTCGCCGACGAACAGGAGACCAGGCTCCTGAACAAACTCAGCGAAGCCGAACGAGCCAAGCTCATCGAGCTACTCTCCCTCCTCGCACAGCGCTCCGGGTACCGGGCCGGCGTACACGGCGGCCTCGGCAGTCCCCATTCCGGATCGAACACACGGGAAGACTCCTGACACGCTGACCCGAGAACGAATCAGGCCGCTGCCCTCAACCCATGGGGACGCATCCCGAAACGTTCCTGAGCAACGAGCACAGAAATCGGCGTCCTTCTCGTCCAGTTCGAAGGCCGCGACCTGCCCGTCGGATACAGCGCGAGGCAACGACTCCGAATCCCATCGTGCCGAACACCGACGACAGACGAGGTATATGTCCCTCTCACGACGAACTATTCGCCACAGCGGGCAGCTAGCACCCGAGGTCGCACATGCAGCATCACAGCCCTGACAGGTCAGGCCCGTCACGGGCCCCACTCGGGCCAAACAGCCTAGTACCTTGCCGCGAGCCGCAACGACAAAATAGTAGAGCAACGACTGCGACATCCCGCGGCGCGGAAGCCCGCCCAATGCGCAGATCGACGGTCTCAGTTTGCTCAGCACGAGGAGCGAATCACTCAGGCACCTGCTGACACTTCAAGGGGCCCCGCGGTGAACCCTGGAGGCATTCTCTTGGCGGCACTGAGCGTGACGCCCCGACCTCCGCTGACAATCCGGAATCGCGAGGTGCTGCTCGTGATCGGGTCCGTCTGTGGAGTGCTCGGCGGCGAGTGGTGGTGTTGGCGGCACGAACTGATCCTGCCCCTATTCGTGCCTCTCGCGTTTCGTATGCGTCCGAACCCGCCTGCGCTTATTGGTCGTGGGTGTGGCTTGTGCGGATGTGTGCGCGTTCGCCTTGGCGTCCGACGAGGCTGAGGTATTCGACTGGACCTTTGCTGGTGGCGCCGAACCAGTGCGGGGTGCGGGTGTCGAACTCGGCTGCCTCGCCTGCTTCGAGGAGCAGGTCTTGGTCGCCGAGGACCAGTCGAAGCGTCCCGTTGAGGACGTAGGCCCAGTCGAAGCCTTCGTGGGAGCGCAGGTCGGGGATGGTGTCGTCGCGGCCGGGGGGAAGGACGAACTTGTATGCCTGGATCCCGCCGGGCCGGCGGGTCAGCGGAATGATGGTCGACCCGTCACTGCACGCCATCGGCCGTAGGTCCACGCGTGGGTTGGCGGTGCGGGGGGCATCGACCAAGGAGTCGATCGTGGCCCCGTAGTAGCGGGCGAGGGGCAGCAGTTGTTCCAAGGTCGGGCGGCGTAGTCCGGCCTCGAGTCTGGACAGGGTGCTGGTGGAGATCCCGGTCTCTTCGGCGAGCTGGGTCAAGGTGATGTCGCGCCGGAGGCGTAAGTGCTTCAGGCGGGGGCCCACGGCGTCCATGGTGTCGTCGATCGGATCACTCATGATCACCACTTTGCCAGTTGGCAACAAAGATTGCTAGGACGCGTGCGTGGAGGGACTCTGGGAGGGAACCCACGAGGAGGAGCACGCGATGGATGAGCAGAAGGCCCCGCAGTACGGCGGC
>JAKDNC010000595.1 GCA_030452025.1 Nocardioides sp.
TGGACTACGCGCACGGTAGGGGACTGGTCCACCGCAGCCTCACCCCGCACACCATCTGGATTGGTGATCCGGTCACCCCTGGTGGCCCGCTCGCCGTCAAGGTCTCTGACTGGCAGGCGGCCGGGTCGACCCGGGATGCAGGGTCCCAGCACGGGGTCACGAAGCACATCGCCCACGCTGAAGCCGGCGGCGACACCGCAAGCCTCACCTTCGCGGCCCCGGAGGGCACGTGGAGCGCGAGCGGCGTCGATCGCACGGGACTGGACCAGTTCTCCCTCGGCGCGATCGCCTACTCCCTCTTCGCGGGAGCCGCCCCCGCCGCGAGCCCGCAGGAACTGCTGGTGCGTTTGCGTGAGCAGTCCGGTCTGGATCTCGCGGTCGACATCCCGGAGATCCCCGCCCAGATCCGCGACACGATTCGCAAGGCCACCAGCCCGGCGCCGAAGGATCGCCACGAGACGATCCGTGACTTTCTCACCGAGTTGGACCGTTCCGAGACCGTCGTCGTCGATGAGGATCTCGACCCTCGGGACGCCCGCGTGGGAGACGTCCTGGCAGACGGGCGCTTCACGGTGAAGAAGCGCCTCGGCAAGGGCTCGACCGCACTCGGATTACTGGTCGAGGATTCCACGGTCACCACTAAGAACAAGGACCGCGTCCTCAAGGTCGCTCTGGACGCGAAGGCCAGCGCACGGCTCGCAGAAGAAGCCGATGTCCTCAAGCAGGTCAAGAGCCGTCGCATCGTCTCCCTCATCGAGGGGCCGATCGATCTTGGTGAGACCACCGCGCTGCTGCTCGAGAGCGCCGGCGAGGACTCGATGCGCGACGTGCTGCGTGGCTACGGCAAGGGCCTGCCCGTCGATCTCCTGGACCGCTACGGCGATGATCTCCTCGAAGCTCTCGAGGCGCTCGACAAGCTCGGCATCGACCACCGTGACGTGAAGCCTGCGAACATTGGCGTGGTCCAGGACAGCAGCCGGATCTGGCACGTGAAGCTCTTCGACTTCTCGCTCAGCCGCGCCCCCGCCGTCGAGGTCGACGCTGGCACCGCCCCGTACCTCGATCCGTTCCTCGGCGACTCGGATCGCGGGCTGTATGACAGCGCCGCGGAACGCTACGCCGCCGCGGTCGTCCTCTACGAGATGGCCACCGGTACCCACCCGCACTACGGCGATGACCCCCAGGCGAATCCCGCGGCCATCACCGATGAGATCACGCTCGAACCCGACGCCTTCGCGCAGGGGCTGGGCACGGATCTGACGGCCTTCTTCCGACGGGCACTCGCGCGCCGGGCGAGGAACCGCTTCGGCACAGTCCTGGAGATGAGGTCTGCGTGGAGGCAGATGTTCGGGGACGCCACCTCGACGGCCCCGTCGGGCGCCGACGATCTCGCCGCTGCGGTCACGCTCGCGACTCCGCTCGCCGAGGCCGGCCTCTCACCCCGGGCGCTGAGCTGGTTCACCGGCAAGGGCCTCACTACAGTGCGGGACGTCGTCGTGCTCGACTCACTGCAGCTCAGCCGGATGAACGGCCTCACCAAGGACACCGGCAGTGAGGTCCGCTCGCGGGCCAAGGAGTGGCGCAATCGCTTCAGTGGCACGATGGCGGCGGCGCGCCCGGCCTCGGGCCAGCTCCTCGCGATCGAAGACCTCGTCGAGGTGCTCTTCGCCGGTCTGAAGAAGCGTCGCTCCGAGCTCCCCCACAAGCTGCTCGAGATGATCCTGGGCACGCAGGGCAAGAAGCTCCATGTGGATGCATTTGCGCCTCAGGTGGCGCTCAGCGCCATGCTCAGCGCCGGTACGCCACAGGTGAACCAAGCCCTCATCGACATGCATGAGGATTGGTCGAAGGACGAGCAGACCCGCCCTGCGCTGGCCGAGTTGGTGCGCACTGTCGACGAGATGATCGACTCTCTGGGTGGCGTCGCCGGCACCGGGGAGATCATCACGAATCTTCTCGAGGAGTCCGGGGTGGAGAACGCTGCTGCGAAGCGGAGCTCCGAACTTCGACGCGGCGCAGAGGGACTGCTGAGGATCGTGGTCGACGGGCGCCGTCATCGCCGGCGTGGCGGCGACGACCTGCTCCAGCCGTTGGAGGAGCGACGCCGAAGCGACCGCGTCGTCGCACTGGGTCGCAGTGGGGATCTGCTGGATCTCGCTGTGCGGATCGAAGGCGCCGTGAACGATGCTGTCGACTCCCTCAGCGGCGTGCTGGCTACGGCACGCTCGCGGGAGGTCGTGGCTCCGCTGCTCGACACGCTGGAGGCCGATTCGCCGTTGGCGGCTGGGCATCGCGCCCTCCGCCTTGGCGCTGCTCTGACGCAGGGCACCGCCGCAGTCTCCGCCACCGGGGAGCTGCATCGCCGGGATCTGCCTGCGCCGGATGCCCTGCGCATCGCCCTCGGTGAACTGAGCCCAGATGCCCAGATGAGCCCGAAGGTGCTGCAGGAGCGCGTGGCGGCTCGCTTCCCGCAGCTGCCTCCGCTCCCGGGTAGGCCTCAGCTCGACTCACTGGTGGCCTCCGCCGGGCTCGCACTCCGCTTCGACGAGGGCGTGAAGGAGTACGTGGGGCCCACGATCCACGGTGACACCACGATGCTCACCCAGCGACCCGCCACGGTCACGGGTGCGAACCGCGCACTTCAGGAGGA
>JAKDNC010000596.1 GCA_030452025.1 Nocardioides sp.
CTCGAGCGGATCCGCGAAGGCGGTGCTGTCGATCCCAGCTTCCAGCGGGTGCGGGCTGCGCTGAAGGTCGCCGAGGATCGCGAGCCCGAAGACGACACGGCCGACGACCTGGACGAACTCGCAGCAAGAGCCCTACTCCAAGCGAAGGCCGACCGCGCCGCCCGTATAGCCGCGAACCGACGCAAGCGTGAGGCCGCAGCCGAGGCAGCACGTCGTTCGGTTCACTCCTTCGTCCTCCTGTGGGAAGACCTGGAGGGCTGGACCGACCGTTACGACCCGGTCGAGGTCGGACAGGAACTGACCGATGCCCAATGGTCGGCCTTCGAGCAAACTCTCACTGCCTCCGTGGAGTTCGTCGCCGCTGCGCGGGCCGCACGCGAACACCGTCCTGGTGACGCCGTGGCGAGCGCGTGAAGGGGTGGCTGGCCATGCTGGGTTCCTCCACCTACGACCCGGACCTGCGTCGGCGCCGGTTGATCGTGGCAGCCGTCACCGGCGCGCTGCTGCTGACTGCAGCGGTCACCTACGTGCTGCTCACCCACAACCAGACTGCTGCTCCCCCGCCCGCTGACCCGACGACGTCCGCCGGGACTGAGCTGCCGGCCGATCCATCGGCCGCACGGGACGACGGCACTCTCCCCGGGCTCCCACCGATCCCTGCCCCAGCGGAGTTCGCCGAGGTCGTCGCACACGCGATCTTCGACTGGGACACCACCGCTTTGGCGCCACGGACGGCGTACCTCGAACGCATCGCGACGATCGCCGACCCGACCGGCGAGGAATCACCTGGGTTGATCAGCGACGTACGACGCGTGCCGCCTCCTGCGACTGTCGCTGCTCAACGAGCCCCTGGAGTAGGCGAGTCCATTGATGTCGAAGGTCATCATCGGCGGGCTGGTCATGCTGTTCCTCGGCCCGGCCGCCGTCCTCCTGTCGCTGACGGCGATCCTGAATCCCGCCGCAGAAGCGTCCTGTCTGCCGGCAACGTCGGTGAACTTCACGTTCTTCTCCGACGATGACACGACTAGCGCTCTCCCGGTTGGGGAGTCCTCGCGTGTTGTGTTCCCTCTGCCGAAAGGCACGTGGATCCAAACCAGCGCGTTCGGGATGCGACGACACCCCATCACCGGTGTCTACAAACTGCACAGCGGCACCGACTTCGCCGCCCCGTCAGGGACACCGATCCTGGCTGCGGCGGACGGACGTGTCGCTTCGGCGGGACCGTCGGCAGGCTACGGGCACCTGATCCTCATCGAGCACACGGTCGCTGGTCAGCGCATGGACACGGGTTACGCCCACATGACTGCGGCAAGCATCATGGTCAAGGCCGGCGACCGGGTCACCGCTGGGCAGCAGATCGCCTCGGTCGGCGCCACCGGTTACGCCACCGGACCGCACCTGCACTTCGAGCTACGCCCCGTCAGCGCGAGCGGGGCACCGGTCGATCCCGCGCCATGGCTCGCAGCGCAAGGAGCCGTCGACCTGGCAAAGGGATCACCCAGCAAGACCGGTGGCTGCGGCCCCGAAGGTGGTGCGACGCCGTACGACGGGACGAACCCCAACGGTATGGTCGATGACCCCACCACCGACGGGAAGATCACCGAACGCACCGCCGCTGTGCTCGCCCAGGTCCGTCAACAGTTCTCCAGCACGTCCTGGTCCTGCTACTCCCCTCGTCCCGGCCAACCGTCCGAGCACTCCCTCGGCCGCGCCTGCGACGGAACGTTCGGCAACTCCATCGGCACCAAGGCCACCGGGCCCGCCCTCGACCTGGGCTGGAAGGTCACCAACTGGATGAAGACCAACGCGAAAGAACTCGGCGTCGAATACCTCATCTGGCAAGGGAAGATCTGGTCCGTCGCCCGATCCGCCGAAGGCTGGCGTATCTACGACGGAGGCGGCATGCACGACCCCGCCGCGATCACCGGCGGGCACTACGACCACCTGCACTTCACCGTCGCAAATAACTAGCCCCGCCAGGATGATGGGACATCCACATCGTCGCACGTGCGACGTCGGCAATGTTCGATCAGATGAGGGTGATCCAGTAGTCCCAGAAGCGGTGGGCAATCAATGCGAGGACGGCCAGATACCAAGCGGTGAGCACCGCGGCGCGGTACTCGGTGACCACTCCGGCTGAGCCCCTGAGGCCGGTGGGCCTCGGGCCGCGGAGGCGCTGGAGCACGTAGACGGTGGTGTGCAGGAAAATCGGAATGGTGACTGCCCAAACGATCATGCAGTACGGGCAAAGCGCACCGATGACGTACAGGCTCTGGTAGATCAGCCAATGCACGAACAACACCCCGAAGGTCGCTCCGGCTTGGACACCGAGCCAGAACCACTGCCGGAACTCTGCTCCGGCCAGCACCGCGGCGCCGACCATCGCGATAGCGGTGAAGCCGGCGACCCCGATGATCGGGTTGGGGACGCCGAAGGCTTCGGCCTGCGGGGTGGCCATCACCGAGCCGCAGGACAGGATGGGGTTGATCGAGCAGGTGGGGATGTAGTCGGGGTTTTCGATGAGGGCGATCTTCTCCACCAGCAGCACAACCGCGGCTGCCAGGCCGAGGAGCCCAGCGCCGAGAAGCAGCGCACCAAATCCACGTCCCGATCCCGGCCGTGGCTGAACCTTGCCGACGAGAAGGTCG
>JAKDNC010000597.1 GCA_030452025.1 Nocardioides sp.
GGTCCTTCGGGAGAGCCGGATCGCGTCGGCGGCGATGCGCAGGTCACCCCGGACCAGCGTCAGGTCGCTGGCCTCGATCGCCACGTCGGTGCCGCTGCCCATCGCCAGACCGAGGTCGGCGCCGGCCAGGGCGGCGGCGTCGTTGACACCGTCGCCGACCATCGCGACCACGTGACCCTCGGACTGGAGGCGACGCACGACGTCGATCTTGTCGGCGGGCATCACACCGGCGTGGACCTGGTCGATGCCGACTTCGGCCGCCACCGATCGCGCGACCAGCTCGTTGTCCCCGGTGAGCAGGATCGGGGTGAGCCCCAGGTCGCGGAAGCGCCGGATCGCCTCGGCCGAGGTGGGCCTGATCGCGTCGCCGACCACCAGCACGCCACAGGCCTTGTCGTCGCGGCCGACCACGATCGCCGTACGCCCTGACTCGCTGGCGCGGTCGAGGGCGTCCCGGAGCTCGTCGGGGGGGTCCGTCCCGAGCATGGCCGGGCGGCCGACCGCAACCTCGTGGCCCTCCACGCAGCCACGGACTCCGAGACCCTCGACGTTGGTGAAGTCGTCGACGACGGGCAGGTTTGCACCTCGATCACGGGCAGCATCACGAGCAGCAAACGCGATGGCCCGGGCGATCGGGTGCTCGGAGGCGTCCTCGAGGGCGCCGGCGAGGCGGAGCACCTCCGCTTGGTCCTCCCCTGCAGCCGCGGTGACGCCGAAGAGGGTCATCTCGCCGGTGGTGACGGTGCCGGTCTTGTCGAGGACCACGGTGTCGACCTGACGGGTGGACTCGAGGACCTCGGGGCCCTTGATCAGGATGCCGAGCTGGGCGCCGCGACCGGTGCCGACCATCAGCGCCGTGGGTGTGGCCAGGCCCAGGGCGCAGGGGCAGGCAATGATGAGTACGGCGACCGCGGCGGTGAAGGCGGCCGAGGTGCCGGACCCGGAGGCGAGCCAAACGCCGAGGGTGGCCATCGCGAGGATGATCACGATCGGAACGAATACGCCGGAGATCCGGTCGGCGAGGCGCTGGACCTCGGCCTTGCCGTTCTGCGCGTCCTCGACGAGACGGGCCATCTGCGCGAGCTGGGTGTCGCCGCCGATCCGGCTGGCCCGGATCAGGAGGCGGCCGCCCGCGTTGACGCAACCGCCGACGACAGCCTCACCGGGACCGACCTCTACCGGGACGGACTCGCCGGTGAGCATGGAGGCATCGACGGCGGAAGTGCCCTGGACGACCTCGCCGTCGGTGGCGATCTTCTCCCCGGGGCGGACCACGAAGACGTCGCCGGTCCGGAGCTCCTCGATGGGGATCAGCTCCTCGACCGGCCCGCCGGGACGGTCACGGCGTACGGCGACCTCCTTGGCACCGAGCTCCATCAGCGCCCTGAGCGCGGCGCCCGCACTGCGCTTGGAGCGGGCCTCGAACCAGCGTCCAGCCAGCAGGAACGTCGTGACCCCGGCCGCGGCCTCGAGATAGATGTTGGCGGCACCGTCGGTGCGTTCGACGGTGAGCTCAAAGGCGTGGGTCATCCCGGGCATGCCGGCAGTGCCCCAGAAGAGTGCGTAGAGCGACCACCCGAAAGCCGCAAGCGTGCCCATCGAGATCAGCGTGTCCATGGTGGTCGTGCCGTGGCGCAGATTCGTCCACGCCGCACGGTGGAAGGGCCAGGCTCCCCACACCACGACCGGCGCGGCCAGGGTGAGCGAGAGCCACTGCCAGTTGGTGAACTGCAGCGCAGGGACCATCGCCATCGCAATCACCGGGATCGAGAGGACCGCGGAGATGATCAGCCGTTGGCGCAGCAGGTCAGCCGGGTCGGGAGGTACGTCACCCGGTGCCGGGTCTGCGCGATCGGGCTGTGGCAGCCGGGCGGCGTACCCGGCCTCCTCGACGGTCCGCACGAAGTCATCGGGAACGAGTTCGCCGTCCCAGGTGACCTTGGCCTTCTCGGTGGCGTAGTTGACCGCGGCGGTGACCCCGTCGAGCTTGTTCAGCTTCCGCTCGATCCGGTTGGCGCAAGAGGCGCAGGTCATCCCGGTGACGGCGAGCTCGATGTCGCGGGTGGTGCTCATGTCAGCTGGTAGCCGGCTTCCTCGACGGCGCTGCGGATCACCGTGTCGTCTAGTGGCTCTCTGCTGGTGACGCTCACGGCACCGGTCTCGAGGGCGACCTCGACGTTCTCGACTCCGGGAATTTCCTGGATCTCCTCCGTCACGGAGGCGACGCAGTGGCCGCAGGTCATGCCGGTCACGGTGTAGGTCTCGGTGTTGCTCATGGGTCTCTCTCTCAGGTCAGTCGTGCAAGTCAGGAGCGGACGAGGCGGGCGATCGCTTCGGAGGCCTCCTGGAGCTTGATCTCCTGCTCCTTGCCTCCCTGGCGCGCCGCGTCGACCACGCAGTGGGACATGTGCTCGTCGAGCAGGCCGAGAGCCACCGACTGCAGCGCCTTGGTCATCGCGGAGACCTGCGTGAGAATGTCGATGCAGTACTTCTCCTCCTCGACCATGCGTTGCAGGCCACGGGCCTGGCCCTCGATCCGTCGCAAACGCTTGAGGTAGTCGTCCTTCGCGTGGATGTAGCCGTGCTGGTGCTCGCTCATGGGGCCCATGATACCCCCCTGGGGTAACCGCGCCAAGGGGTCGTC
>JAKDNC010000598.1 GCA_030452025.1 Nocardioides sp.
GTGTGTCCAGGAACGTCGACATCGTCGCCTCCCACGACCCCGACGTGATCGTCACCGTCAAGGACGGCGAGCCGGAGGTCGACGTACGGCGTCCCGGGTCCGCGCATCGTCTGCACCCCGAGCTCTCGCTGTTGCTCTCGACCTCGGGCAGCACCGGGTCGCCGAAGCTGGTGCGGCTCTCGCGGGCCAACGTGGCAGCCAATGCGGCGAGCATCGCCGAGTACCTCGCGCTCACCCCAGATGACTGCGGCGTGACGAGCCTTCCGCTGCACTACTGCTACGGCCTCTCGATCCTGCACAGCCACCTGGCAGTCGGGGCATCGGTGGTCGTGACAGACCTGTCCGTGGTCGACTCGTGCTTCTGGGACCTTGCGGGGCGCGCGGGGGTGACCGGGGTGGCCGGTGTGCCACACACCTTCGACCTGCTCGACCACAGCGGCTTCTCCGACCGCGACCTCCCGCGACTGCGCTACGTGACCCAGGCCGGCGGCAGGCTCGATCCGGCGCGTGTCTCCACCTACCACGAGCTGGGTCGGCAGGCGGGCTGGGACTTCTACGTGATGTACGGCCAGACCGAGGCCACTGCCCGGATGGCCTACCTCCCCCCGGACCTCGCCGAGGAGTATCCCCAGGCGATCGGGCGAGCCGTGCCCGGAGGCAGGTTCCACCTTGAACCGGTCGAGGGTGCCGGACCAGAGGTGGGCGAGCTGGTCTACACCGGGCCGAACGTGATGATGGGCTACGCCCACGATCCACGCGACCTCGCCATGGAACCGATGCCGCCGGTGCTGCACACCGGCGACCTCGCCCGGGAGCTGCCCGACGGGCTCTTCGAAGTGGTGGGTCGGCGGAGCCGGTTCGTGAAGGTCTTCGGCCTGCGGATCAACCTCGACGAGGTCGAGCGGCACCTTGCTACCCAGGGTATCGAGTCGCGGGCCGTGGGGGTGGACGGTCACGTCGATGTCTTCGTGACCCGTCGACGGAAGCTCCACCGGGCCGTGGAGCTCGCTGCGCAACTGTGCGGGGTACCGACGTGGGTGGTGCGGACACATCTCGTGCGGCAGTTTCCGGTGACCGGGAGCGGGAAGCCCGACTGGGCAACCCTCGTGGACCTTGCGCAGAGCCACCCGGCCCGGGCGTCGGCCCGAGCCGGGACGGACGCGGAGGACCTGCGGAGGCTCTACGCGCGAGTGCTCGGGCGAGCCGACGTGACCTGCGAGAGCAGCTTCGTCGGGCTCGGGGCCGACTCGCTGTCCTACGTGGAGATGGCCGTGCAGCTGGGCTCCCTGATCGACCCGCTGCCCGTCGACTGGCACCAGCGCACGATCAGCTCCCTGGCTGCGAAGACGGGGGGTCGCCGGCGCCGTGGGATGCCACTGGAGACCAACGTCGTGCTGCGAGCGGTCGCGATCGTGCTGGTCGTCGGCTCCCACACGGAGCTCTTCGACCTGACCGGCGGCGCGCACCTGCTGCTTGCCCTGGCCGGGTTCAACCTTGCCCGGTTCCACCTCGGCCACGGTCCGGGGGACCAGACCTGGCGCAGGATCGGCTGGGCAGTCGCCGCGATCGCGATCCCCAGCGCGCTCTGGATCGGCGCTGTCGCTGTGCTCACCGGCGACTACGACCTGAGCACTGTGACATTCCTGAACTGGCAGCTGGGCAGCGAGCACTGGGACGACCGGTGGCGGTTCTGGTTCCTGGAGGCGCTGGTCTGGAGTCTGGCAGCGGTCGCAGTCCTGTTCGCGGCCAGGCCGGTTCGTGCGTTGGAGAAGAGGCACCCGTTCGCAGTGGCAGCCGGAGTGCTGACGCTCGGCCTCGTGCTGCGGCTCGCGGAGGTGGGCATCACCGCCGACGGCATCTCCCGCTACACCCCGACCGCGGTCTTCTGGTGCTTTGCGCTCGGCTGGCTCATGGCCCGATCGGAGACACGGGTCCAGCAGATCGCGGTGAGCCTGGTCATCGTGCTGTCGTTCCAGAACTTCTTCGGCGAGCCCGACCGCGAACGGCTCATCGTCGCTGGCCTGCTGATCGCGTTGTGGGTGCCCATGGTGCGCGTGCCACGACTGGTGGCCCGGGTCGCCGGCGTACTCGCCACCGCGTCGCTGGCCATCTACCTGACGCACTGGCAGATCTACCCCCATCTCGAGGTCAACCACTCGTTCCTTGCCGTGGTCGCGTCGGTGGCGCTCGGGGTCGGCTACCACCACCTCAGCAGTCCGGTGGTGGATCTGGCCCGGCGCGGGGGGCCTGCTCGTTGTCGCGCAATTGCGGCCGAATGACATGAGGTTGAGTGAATCTCGTGTCAAACGGCCGCAATTGCGGAGTTGCGAGCAGCCAGTACGACGCTCAGGGTCCCCGCCGATAGTGTGCTGACATGACTTCGACCGCTGACCTCAAGACCCGTCTCACCGAGCTCATGCCCGCAATCCGGGCCGACCTCGAGGACCTCGTCCGCATCCAGTCCGTGAGCGCCGACCCGGAGCGCGCGGGCGAGGTGCAGCGGAGTGCCGAGAAGACCCAAGACCTGTTCGTCTCGGAGGGATTCGACGCCCAGATCCTCAGCGCCGACGGGGGAGCCCCGGCGGTCGTGGCGAAGAAGCCGGCGCAGATCGGGGACCCCGCCACCGCGAAGACCGTCCTGC
>JAKDNC010000599.1 GCA_030452025.1 Nocardioides sp.
GGTCGCCGAGGGTCCGGAATGGGCAGTGGTGGCGGTGATCGTGGTGATGACCGTCGTGTACGCCGTCGGGCTGGGGCGGTGGGTCTCCGAGCGGCCGAACCTGGTCAAGGTGTGGGGAGCGGCGCTCTCGCTGGTCTGGGTGGTCCTGGTCGTGCTCACCCCGATGGGCGTGTGGCTCGCCTTTCCGCTGTTCTTCCTGGCGCTCAATGTGTTGCCGCCCCGGATCGGCATCCCGGTGGTCGCGGTCCTGACCGCCGTGGCGATCGGTGGGTTCGCCTGGCACAGGCATGCGTGGGAGATCGGCGCCGTCCTAGGACCGCTGCTGGGGGCACTGGTGGCGGTCGCTGTCGTGCTCGGGCTGGGAGTCGCCACTCAGGAGAGCGAGCGCCGCGGCCAGCTCGAGGAGCGTGAACGATTCGCCCGGGAGGTCCACGACACCCTGGCCCAGGGCTTGGGCAGCATCCATCTGTTGCTGGGCGCCGCTGAGGGTCACCTCGACATCCGTCCCGAGCAGGCCCGCAGCCTGATCACCCAGGCCCGCGAGGTTGCCTCCTCCAACCTCGCCGAAGCCCGCAACCTGGTCCGGTCCCAGGGCCCTGCCGACCTGGCCGAGCGGTCCCTGCCCGAGGCGTTGGAGCGGCTCATCTCCCGGGTGGACTCCCCCACTGCCATCTGCCGCGTCGAGGGGACACCGTTCGCGTTGCCCGGCAGCCACGACGTGGCCATCCTGCGGATCGCCCAGGAGGCCGTCGGGAACGCGGTGCGCCATGCCCAGGCAGAGCGAATCGCGGTGACCCTGACCTACCTTCCCGACGAGGTGACCCTCGACGTGGTCGACGACGGGAACGGGTTGGTGCAGGAGGGGACGGGCTTCGGCCTGAGCTCCATGCGCACCCGGGTCGTCGAGCTGGACGGCCAGCTGGCTGTCGAGTCCACGCCCGGTCACGGCACGGCCATTGCCGCCACCCTGCCGATGGGTGGTGCCTGATGATCCGGGTGATCCTTGCCGATGACCATCCGGTCGTGCGTGCGGGCCTGGCCGCGGTCCTCGACCTCGAGGATGACATCGACGTCCTCGATCAGGTCGCGACGACCGACGCAGCGGTTGCGCTGTGCGCGACCACGCCGGTCGACGTCGTGCTCATGGACCTGCAGTTCGGCGACCAGGTGATGGGCATCGACGCGACCCGTCGGTTGCGCTCGCTTCCCGAGCCGCCGCAGGTGATCGTGCTGACGACCTACGACGTGGAGACGGACGTGCTCGCGGCAGTGGACGCCGGCGCCGTGGGCTACCTGCTCAAGGACGCCGATCCCGCAGCGCTCGCCGCCGGGATCAGGGATGCGGCCAGAGGCGAGACGGTGTTGGCTCCCTCGATCGCCCAACGGCTGGTACGCCGCACCCTGCGGCCGGACACCTCCCTCTCGGCCCGCGAGCTGGAGGTCCTCGGACTGGTCGCACAGGGAATGTCGAACCAGCAGATCGGCGAGCACCTCTTCCTCAGCCAGGCGACCGTGAAGTCCCATCTCGTGCACGTGTTCGGAAAGCTCGGCGTCGACTCCCGCACGGCTGCCGTGGCCACGGCCAGGAGCGCCGGACTGATCCGTTGATGAGGTGAGCCGAACCTTCACGAGGTGAGCCAATCCTTCGATGAAAACCAGCAAGAAGGTCACTAATGTGTTGGGTATGAAACTCAACGACAAGCTCGAAGCCGCATTCAATGATCAGATCACCTTGGAGTTCGAGGCGTCGCTGGTCTACCGCCAGCTCGCGATCGAGCTGGAGCTCAGGGATCTCCCCGGCATGGCAGCTTGGCTGCGCCACCAGGCGGATGAGGAAATCGTCCACGCCAACAAGTTCATCGACCACCTCGCCGACCGCGGCAACCACCCGCGGATCGCTGCGCTGAACGCGCCCACCGTGAAGGGCAGCTCTGTCCTCGAGGTCTTCCAGGCCGCCTATGCTCACGAACAGCGCGTCTCGGAGTCCATCCGTGAGCTCTACCGAACCGCCGAGACCGAGGGTGACCTCGACTCGCGCCCGCTGCTCAACTGGTTCCTCGAGGAGCAGATCGAGGAGGAGGCCGTGGTCAGCGAGATCGTCGGCCGGGTGGAGCTCATCAACGAGGACGGTCCCGGCCTGCTTCGTCTCGACGAGGAACTCGGCGCCCGCCCGGTCAGGTCGACCGAGGCCTGAGCCTGCGCCCATGAGCCTGCGCCCATGAGCCTGCGCCAACTCGAGAACTGCCCGACCGCCGTGGATGGTCGGGCAGTTCTGATCCGGACGAGTGCGTCGGCTCAGCCCGCCGAGTGGCCCGGGTTGTGGTCAGGGTGGTGCGGCTTCGGCGGGATCCCGACCGGGTTGGTCTCCTCGTTGCCCGGAGCCTGCTCCGGTGGGCTCTCCCCCTCGGGTTCGGGCTCGTGGGTCTCACGCTCACCATCGGTGCCACTCTGACCCGGCCCGGTGACCCCCTCACGTTCGCTGCTCACGCCCATGCCCCCGGCCAGTCGGTCCGGTCCGGCGCCGTTCGGGTTGGACTCGCGGTTGTCGAACTTCTGCTCGTGGGTGTTCATGCCTCCACCGTAGGCCGCGGGTGTGTCCCACGCCACGTCCTGGCCCAGCGCCACGAGGTGTGAAGG
>JAKDNC010000600.1 GCA_030452025.1 Nocardioides sp.
GTCGGCCGCAGCGAGCGAGTTCTCCACGGCCTGCTCGATGAGCAATACTCCCAACCCTTCGGCATCGCGAAGGTTGCGCACGACGGACATCACCTCGTTGACGATCGAGGGGGCAAGGCCCATGGACGGCTCATCAAGCAACAACAGGGCCGGGCGGCTGACCAACGCCTGGGAGATGCCCAACATCTGCTGCTGCCCGCCGCTGAGAAGTCCTGCGGGTTGGCTGCGTCGATCTGCCAAGATCGGGAAGCGAGCGTAGGCCTCATCGAGGCGCTCTTGCTCGCGCGAACGACTGAGCCGCAGTCCATGGAGACCCAGCAACAGGTTCTGCTCGACAGTACGGCGCTTGAAGATGCGCTTGTTCTCCTGGACGAAGCCGACGCCTCGGGAGCGTCGTGTGTGTGCCGGCTCCTGGGTGACGTCCTCGCCACCGATGAGGATCCGCCCGCGCTCAGGCTTGGAGAGCCCAGCGATGCCTCGCAACAGCGTCGTCTTTCCCGCTCCGTTGCGACCGAGCACGGCGGTGATGCGGTGGGACGCAACCCTCAACGAGACATCGCGAACCACCATCAGGTCCCCGTATCCGCAGGTCAGACCCTCGACCTCAAGCAAGTTGGCCATCGGAGACTCCTTCACTCGGGGCCACCACGGGTTCACCGAGGTAGTGGCGCAACACCTCGGGGTGAACAGCGATCTCAGCCGGTGTGCCGTCGGTGACCACCGCGCCCTGGGACAGGACGACGACGCGGTCGGCCAGCGATTGAACCAGGCTGAAATTGTGCTCCACCAGGATCACGGTGGCGCCCGCGTCACGCAAAGAACTGACGACACCACCCATGGCCTCGACCTCATCCTCGTCGAGCCCGGAGGCGACTTCATCGAGCAGGATGACCCCGGGACGCGACACCAGGACGCGTGCCAGTTCGACCATCCGGCGGGTGCCCAGCGGTAGGGAGCTGGCGGGTTCGCCCGCGAGGTCACTCAGGCCGGTCACAGCCAAGGCAGCGCGAGTGGCCGCGCGGTCACGGCGTACGGCTCGGTGATGCCGCGGTAGTCGGAGCATCGAGGAGATGATTCCCGCCTGATCCTCGCTGAACCTGGCGCTGGCCACCACATCGGCGACCGACATGCCGGGGACGATCGGGGTCTGGAAGGTACGTCGGACCCCGCTGCTGGCCACGGCACGCGCGGACCTTCCGGTGATGTCCTCCTCACCAAGGCGGACGGTGCCGGAGCCCGGCGTAACGAACCCGCTGACCACGTTGAGCAACGTGGTCTTGCCCGATCCATTAGGGCCGATGAGTGCCACCACCGAGCCGGGTTCGGCTTTCAGGGTGACACTGTCGAGCGCCTTCACGCCGCCGAACTTCTTGGTAATGTCGGTCAGGTGTAGGGGTCGACCCGGCAGCGGAGGGAGCGGCTCCCGCGTTGCCACAGCCGTGGTCAGGTTACTCGAGGGCGCCATGCCCGTGGGACGAAGACGCCGCGTTAGGGAGCGCACGAGTCCAGCCATCCCCCCGCTGAGGAGGGCGCCCCCGCGGATCAGGAGCACGCCGTAGGCGATCAAGGCGTAGTCCCCGAAGGCTGGCGTGCGCATCGGCCCCAACTGCATGACCGCGGCTCCGAAGAACACCCCGTAGATGCTTCGGCTGCCGCCGAGGATCGAGGCCGCGAGAATGCCGATCGTGAGGCTCACGCCGAAGAAGGTGGGCGCGATGAAGCCGTCGAGATAGGCGAAGAGCGTTCCGGCCATCGCCGCGGGCACCCCGGAGAGTGCATAGGCCTGGAGCTTGAGGCGATAGACCGAGATGCCCATGGAGGAAGCAAGGACAGGGCTCTCGCGCAGGACGGTGAAGGCGCCCGCGTATCGCGAGGTCACGAGGTTTCGGAAGAGGAGTACCCACAGGCTGGTGACCTGGATTGCCACTTGGAAGAGGACCACCTCGTCCACTTCCATGCCGAACAGGGTTGAGCGCGGAATGCCGTAGAGACCCACGTGGCCACCCAGTGCCTCGCCGAAGATCTGGACGATGTCCGGGACGATCAACACCAAGAAGATCGAGGTGACCGCCAGCATCCAGCCGCCGAGCCGCAACCCGGGGATCCCGGTGACCAGGCCGATCAGAAGCCCGACGGCGGCAGAGAGCGCGAGGGCGATGATGAGGTTGTTCGTGTACTCCAAGGCAAGGTAACCGGTGACGTATGCCCCGGCGGCGTACATGGCCGAGGAGGCAAACGAGAGTTGGCCGGCATAGCCATAGCTCAGGTTGAGGCCACTGACGATGAGGCACATGAGTGCGACGAGCGTCAGTTGGCGGACCCAGTTGGCGTCGAGGATGCCCAGGGCGGGGGCGACGAGGAAGGCCACGGTGACGGCCACCCATGCCGCTGGAAGGAGCAGTGCACGCACGTTCATACCAATCGCTCCTGAGTCTGGCCGAAGAGTCCGGTCGGGCGCAGGACCAGCGCGGCCAGAAAGACAGTGAAGACTGCGACGTTCTGCCATGCGCTGTCCGCGTGACGGATCACCATGGCCTCGATCAGGCCGATCAGGAGTCCGCCCACCAGAGCGCCCCCCTGACTGCCGAGGCCTCCGATGGCCAGGGCGACGAACCCCTTCACTGCGATCAGGA
>JAKDNC010000601.1 GCA_030452025.1 Nocardioides sp.
AGACCACCAGGCTGGCGCGGTTCCCGCTGGACCCGGAGAGCTTCCACCTGGCCACCGACGACGAGGGCTACTCGCGGCCGCTCTCCATCGAGGATGGCGGGGTGCGGCAGATGCAGGGCGTCGTCGAGGCGCAGGGGCAGTACTACGCCACGGCATCGAACGGTCCGACCGGCCTGGGCAGCGTGTACGTCGGGCGGCCCGGGTCGTTCCGGAAATTCCGCTGGGCCACCCCGATCGGCTGCGAGGACCTCGCCTGGTGGCCCTCGACCGACACGTTCTGGTCAGTGACCGAACACCCCCGGCGTCGATGGGTGTTCTCGATGAAGCGCGACTGGTTCCTCAAGAGGCTCACCCGCGAACGGCTCAGATCCGGGCTGCTCAGACCCGGGCGGCACGCACGCACATGACGTCAGGCAGGTCGGAGGCGACCTGGCGCCACGACTCTCCCGCGTCCGCCGAGGCCCAGACGCTCCCGTTCCGGGCGCCGAGATACAGGCCCGTCTCGTCGTGGTCGTCGGCGCACATCGCATCGCGCATGACCCCGACGTAGAACGCGTCCGGGAGTCCGGTCGAGAGCTCGTCCCAGGTCTCGCCGGCGTCCCGACTGCGCCAGACCCGGGCCTTTCCTCCGGGTGGGTACCGACCTTCGCCGCCGTTGAGGGGGAACACGAAGATCGTGTCGGGCTCGTGGGGGTGGACGACGATCGGGAACCCGAAGTCGGCAGGCAGCCCGTGGGCGATGTAGGTCCAGGAGCTGCCCTCGTCATCGGATCGGTAGACCCCGCCGTGGGTTCTGCGCGTAGAGCCGCTCGGGCCGCGAGGCGTGACGCGTGACCTTGTGCACGCACTGGCCGAACTCCGGATACTGCTCCCCCTCCGGGAGGAATTCGGCGCGGATCCCGCAGTTGCGTGGCTGCCAGGAGGCGCCGCCGTCCTGGGTGGCATAGACGCCGCCGGTGGAGAGCGCAGCCAGCACTGAGGCGTCGTCGGTCGGATGGGGCAGCACCGTGTGGAAGGCCTGGCCACCGAAGCCCGCAGCCCATTCGGGACGGTGCGGATGGTCCCACAGCCCGCGCTCGAGGGTGAATGTCTCGCCGCGATCGGTGGAGCGCCACACGGCTCCCGGCTCGGTGCCGGCGTACACGACGTCGCGTTCGGAACCTGCCACCAGCTGCCAGATCCTCTCGACGGAGCCGTCGGTGTCGTCGGGGAACCGGATCCCCTCCGGGGTCGACTGCCAGGTCTCGCCCAGGTCCTCTGAGCGGCTGACCTTGGGACCGAGCCAGCTGGATGCGGCGCCAGCGAGCAGTCGCGGTGAGTTGCCCCGGGTGTCGACCAGGCAGGAGTAGATCTCCTCCATGTCGAACTCCGGGCCGGACCAGGTCCAGTCCTCCCGGTGTTCGTCGGAGCGGCCGATCCAGAGGCCCTTGCGGGTGCCGACCATCAGCACGGTGGACGTCATGAGATGACTCCTCGGGTGAGATTCCGGGTGAACTCAGGGTAGACCCGCCGGCCACGGGAAACTCATCGCGCCGACCCACGCGATCTTCAGGCCTGGGGACGTGGTGCACGAGCCAACTGTCGCGACTGCGCGACGAGCCGACCGGTGGAGTCCCAGACCTCGCAGTCCTCCTCGAACATCCCGCCGGCCATGTTGCGGGTGGCGTGGCGGACCTTGAGCCAGCCCGGGGCGGGGTCCGCGCGCACGTGCGCGCTCAGTTCGAGGGTCGGCGCCCAACCGGGCATACCGAGGTCGAAGGTCACCGGCGGCAGTGCGTCGAGGACCAGCAACAGGGACAGTGGGTCAGGTTCGCGCTCCTCGTGGAGGCGGATCCAGCCCTGGAGGAGTCCGTTCCCGCTCGGCTCCCCCTTCGCCCAGCCTGCGCAGGCGGGGTCGAGCCGCAGGTCGAAGCGGGACATCAGCGGCGCGACCTTGTGCAGCTCCGGGGGCGCCATCGACACCGGGAGGCATTCGCCGCGTGGTGGAAGATCGGGCTCGATCGCGGTGGTGCGTACGTCGTCGGGCAGCCTCGAGAGGTCGCCGTACGTCGCGAGCGCGGTGATCCGGTCGGTGCCGTCCTGGCTCAGGTCGGCCGCGAACGTGCTGAGGTTGCCACCCTCACGGATCGGGCGGATGGACACGGTGGCCGGTCCGGGTGTCGAGGCGGAGAGGTAGTAGGCGCTGACCGCGATCGGGTCGGGCTTGGCCGGGGAGGCGGCTCGGAGTGCGTTGCCGATGACGGCCAACTGGTAGCCCCCGTTGATGCCGGCCCCGACCAGCCAGCCGGGCCCGAGGTTCGCGGCGTACTCGCCCTCGCTGCTGCTCTCGATCTCGATGTCGCGGTCAAACTCGGCTCCCATGTGGGGAATCCTACGGAGTCCCCGTCGACCGAACTGCTCCCGGACCTAGTAGAAGGGTCCGTGCTCAAAGGTGCTCGAGGGCTATGTCCCCAGCATGGCGTCGATCTCGAAGACGCGCTTCGCCATGTTCCTGATTTCGCGCCGACGGCAGCGGCCTCGGCCGCGGTGATTCCTACCTGAGCGAGCCATGGACAACGGTGCGGCGTGGCTGTGGGGCACGGCCACCGGTCTCTGGTGTGGGCCTACGCCGTGGGTGCTGCTTGTGT
>JAKDNC010000602.1 GCA_030452025.1 Nocardioides sp.
CTCGCTCGCCATCACGAGCACGGTGCCGGTCGCCGCGAGCCTCCGCACCGTGGTCAACGGCGACCTGGGCCAGCTCGCGGCCGTTCCGCCCCTTGAGGGGTCGTCGTCGGCGGTCGTGGCACCGAGCGGTGAGCATCGTCTCGTGGTGTCTGCTGCCGAGCGTGCCGGTGTCGCGCGGCTCCATTTCATCGGTGCGGAGGACAAGAAGTCCGCCGATCAACGGACCCGGCTGCGACCCGGTGTGACGACTTCCGTCGAGGTTCCCCCGGGGGCACGGGCCGTGGTCGTGGACGCCGATGTCCCCTACGTCGGCTCGTTGCGCTCGGTGGGCGACAATGGCATCACCTCGCTGCCGCTGCGGCAGCTGGAGACCGAGCGCCTGATCCCCGACGTCCGACCCTCATGGCCGTGACTCCGCCTGTCGCGCGTGGCTGTAGGCCCGGCCACCGGTCTTCGGTGCGGGCCTCTATGTGAGGGGCTTAGCCCTTGGGAGTCCACCCGCCCGACGCATGGGCAAGGTTGTGGCCCGGGCTGTGACCGCCGCTCGGGGCTACTGGCATCGGGATCACGAAACGTTGAGTTCGTTCATGGCAGCAGATGGACATCTGCGAAAAGTGTGGCACACATCACGTTCGCCTGTTAGCGTTCCCTGCTATGTAGATGCAGCGGGGGTGTTGTGTACAGACAGATGTGGCCGTCCATACCCAGTGTCGTCAGTGTGAATCGTTGCGACCATGACGCTGGAGGTCCCGGCCCCGGAAGCTCTCCCTTGAGGCTTGTCGCAATCCACAGCGATTTCTAGCCTCGATGATTGCTTTCCGGAACGACACCATTGTGTGTCGTCCACGCGACTGGCGCAGTCTGAGTTTGGTGAATTTCATCATGGTGTTCAAACCTGACTCGTGCCACTTGACCGTGATTTCGGGATCGGTGTCTTGTTGGCGCTGGTCAGCGGTTTGCGGACGGCCTGATTGACACACCCCGGAGACCGGTACGGTCGGGGCTCGTGGTGTTCGTGCGGAAGTCTCCGGGCCGGTCGGGGGCGACGAAGGTGCAGATCGCGGAGCGCCGCGATGGCCGTGACGTCGTGCTCGAGCACGTCGGCACAGCCCACGACGAAGCAGAACTCGCGGCGCTGATGGCGGTAGCCCGCAAGAAGCTCTACCCCGGTCAAGGCGAACTCGTGCTGGAAGGCATCAGCGGCCCCGCCACCGATGGGCGGCCGGGGTCGGCGGTCATCACCAGCAAGTCCAGCGCAGTGCTGTGGCAGGTGTTGCGTGCCGGCTACGACCGACTGGGCTTCGACGCCCTGGACGACGAGGCGTTCGGTCAACTCGTCCTGGCCCGCATCGTTGAACCGACCAGCAAGGCTGACTCGTTGCGTGTCCTCGACGATCTCGGGGTTCCGCACGCGTCGCTGCGCACGATGTTCCGGTCCCTTCGCCGCGCCGAGGACCGTGACTACCGGGCCACGATCGCCGCGGCTTGCTTCGCCCACGCAGTGACCAACGGCGACGTGAGCCTGTGTCTCTACGACGTCACCACGCTCTACTTCGAGGCCGAGAAGGAAGATCCAGACGCCGGCGGCAAGCCCGGGCTACGCAAGGTCGGCTACTCCAAGGAACGCCGTGTCGATCCCCAAGTCGTGGTCGGACTGCTGGTCGACCGCCGCGGTTTCCCTCTCGAGATCGGCTGCTTCGAAGGAAACAAGGCAGAGACCCTGACGATCTTGCCGATCGTCAAACAGTTCCAGGCCCGCCACAACCTGACCGACATGGTCGTCGTGGCCGATGCCGGGATGCTGTCTGCGGGCAACCTGAAGGAGCTCGACGAGGCCGGGTTGAGGTTCATCGTCGGCTCGCGGGCGACCAAGGCGCCCAAGGACCTGGAGTCCCACTTCCGCTGGCACGGTGACGCGTTCACCGACGCCCAGATCATCGACACCATCACCCCACGCGACCAACGCGCCAAGACGTCCAGTGCCAGTGACCCGATGGTGAGGGCCGAACCGGTCTGGGATCCCGAGCTACACCAGCGGTCCTGGCGTGCGGTGTGGGCGTACTCGAGGAAACGGGCGGTACGGGACAACAAGACGTTGACGCTGCAGGAGAACAAGGCCCGTGCCGTCGTGGACGGGGAGAAGACCGCGAAGTCCCCGCGGTTCGTCAAGACCACCAACGGTGCCAAGAGCCTGGATGAGGCATCGCTGGCGCGGGCCCGCCGCTTGGTCGGCTTGAAGGGCTACGTCACCAACATCCCCGTCACGGTGATGGGTGCACGCGAGGTCATCGCCAGCTATCACGACTTGTGGAGGGTCGAGCAGTCCTTCCGGATGTCCAAGACGGACCTGCGGGCGCGGCCGATGTTCCACCACACCCGCGACGCAATCGAGGCCCACCTGACCATCGTGTTTGCCGCACTCGCCGTTGCACGTGACCTGCAAGAGGAAACTGGACTCAGCGTCCGCAAGATCGTCCAGACGCTACGACCGCTCCAGCAGATCAGCGTCCACATCGCCGGACACGAGCACATCGCCAACGACCCGCTGACTCCACAAGCCACAGCGATCCTTCACGCCCTCAGCCTCGACCCGAACTGACACACCCCGGTGGCACGAGTCAGGT
>JAKDNC010000603.1 GCA_030452025.1 Nocardioides sp.
GTGCGGGGCGGTCCATGGCGGGCAGCCCCGCACCCGGGGAGGGAGCCGTGTCAGGCGGCAGCGTCGGTGCTCGCGCTGTCGTCCTCGGTGTCGGCTTCGTGGGTATCGTCAAGGCCGATCAAGATTCCTTCGACCTCGCTGGCCTCGTAGCCCCACTCGATGAGGGCTCCGAGCACGCGCGCGTCCCAGTCGTCGGGGTTGCGCCATGTGTGCTTGCTGGTGGAGTCCTCCCATGCGGCGATCACGGCGGCGAGCGTCGTCATGGTCGAGGCCTTCGGTGTGGTGGCCTTCGCGGCGATTCCGGCGACCTCGCCGTGGGAGTCCCAGCGGCTCTTGTCTGCCCCGACACCGAGAAGGTCGCGCAGACGCGGGTGGTTGGCCTCCATTGCCTTGTAGAGGCTGTGTTCCCCTGTCACGACCGCTTCGCAGATCAGTGCCTCGGCACCCTTGGGGGCGGTCTTGCGGGACAGGAACCCGGCCAGCCACTCGCGACGCACGGTCTCCGCACTGGCCCAGGCCTTGTTGTTGGCGATCACACGGCGGCGCTCGGCGCGGCGGGCTTCGACCTGCTCGTCGGTCTCCTCGATGGGTTCGTCGCTGTGGCCGTTGTCGAGGTAGTAGCGAGGTACGACGTATCCGGCCTCTACGACGGCAGCCGGGTCGGTGACGACCCACACTGGCGCGTAGACCTTGACGGGCTCGGCGTAGTCGTCCTCGTCGTCGCTGTCGTCTTCGGACTCGGCATCGGGGTCGCTGCCGTGCTCGTCGTCGCCCTCACTGTCGGTCTGTTCGTCTGAGGGGTAGTGCCATTCCTCGGTGACGATCACGGCAGCGCTCGGCAGGTTCGGCCAGTCCTCGACCGGGACCGGCTCGTCGTCGCTGGTGCGAAGCCGCTCAACGCGCAGCGCCTGACGGGCCTCGGTTGCCTCGTCACCGGAGAGCACTGGCAGGCCTTCGCCGCGCAGCCGCTCGACCTCGGCGTCGAAGAGTGCCTGCTCGGCGGCCTCGTCGCGCAGACGCTGGGCCTCGTGAACCAGAGAGTGACCCCACTGCTTGCGCCGCTCCAGGCGCTCGACGGCCTCGGGGATGTGCTCGAACTCGGCGAAGACTGCCGCGTCCTCCAAGGTGAGGTCGCCGGATTCGAGACGGTTGCGGGTCTGATCGGACTTGGTGACCGCGAGAGCCGCGTTCACGGTCGGGCGCGGCACCGACAGACGCTTGGTGATCTGCGCGGCACTGGCACCGATCAGGGCCAACTGCTCGACGCCTGCGACGATCTCGGCCTCGCGCATCTCGGCGCGGTGGATGTTCTCCACGATCTGGTCACCGATCCGGTCGGCCTCGTCGGGCTGGGGGACAACCCATGCCGGGATGAGTCCGGTCGGGGTGCCGACCTCGACGGCGGTCACGGTGCGGCGCTGACCGCGCAGCAGGACGTACTGGCCGTCGTCGTTGCGGTAGACCGTGACGGGCTCCAAGACCCCTCGCTCCTTGATCGACTTGCGGAACTCCTTGTCGGCCCGCAGGTCGGTGCGCACGTTCGTGCCCAAGACGATCACGCCTGGGTCGAGGTAGACGAATGCCTCGGTGACCTCGCTGGTGGGCGTGTTCTCGGTGGTGGTGATGGTGTTGGTCATCTCGTGTTCTCCTCTGTGATATAGATGAGATTGACGAGATAGATTCTTCCGATTGTCAAAGGGGGCTGCCGAAAATGACCCGGTGCCTGTGGAAAACTTGGGGGGTGTGTCGTGCTGTGGATAACTTCGGGTCGCTGGCGGCTTGGGATCGGCACCACCGCGGTTCGGGCTCGCGGGCGCTTCGGCCCTTCGATGCCCAGCGAGCTCTGGAGTCCGCGTTGGGGGCGCAAGGGGACCGGGCTCAGAACTGGCCCCGCCGGGAGTGCATGCGGATTGGTGTTAGCCGCCCGAGTCGTCCAGCGGAGTCGTCACGAGTGGACCAAACCGGAGTACATGGAGGGAGGCATCACCGATGAGTGCCGACAAGAACAGGCCACCCACAGCCGCCCCGCCCGCTGAGGCCTCGGGTGCGAAGGTTGAACAGCTGGGGGTGTATTGGTCGCGTTCGAACTGGGATCTGGCTCGCTCGGCATATGTGGCCGATCTCGATACTGATCCCGACAGTCCGGCAGTGTTCGCCGGCTGGCTCGTCCGGGTGATTGAACAGCACGTTGCCCGCACGCCCGCAGCGCGAGCAAAGATCGCCGACCAGGTGCCGGAGTCAGGTGGGGTTCGTGGTTCGAGCCGGGGCCACCGCGTGGGTCGGGCGGTAATCGACGCGCTGGAGGGCGCGATCGTCCAGGATCGACTCGATGGCCGTACCGTGTCCCGCTCGGCGTTCGTGATCGAAGCTGTCCACGCCGCTGGCGAGGCTGCCCGGATACGTCTGGGGCGTCCGTTGCCGCCCCCGCCGGCCAAGTTGGGCTACCGGCCTCCCCGGCGTCGGGTCTGAGCAATCTGACCTGCGAACGCCCAGCCAGGTCTATGCTGGCCGGTGGCCCCGACTGGCCAGCCCCCGAGAGCCGGTCGGGGTTTCATTCGGTGCCGGTAGTTCGCGCAGGTTCCTGGGTGTTCGGGTCAGACCTGAATGGGTCCCTGGATTGTTG
>JAKDNC010000604.1 GCA_030452025.1 Nocardioides sp.
GTGCGCCAGGCCACGCGGCACGGCGAGCGAAGAGACCGGCAGCACTGCCTGTGGTGCTCCCCATCTCGATCGTCATCGCAGGTCAGAAAGGAGATCTTGGTTCTCCCAGGTGGTTCTGAGGAAGGTCCTGGGGAACTCGGAAGCTTCCGAGCAGGATGGGCTTCATGACCCCCACTGCGCATCGCTCCGCCCGTCTTCCTGCTGCGCCCGGGGACCCGGAGCGTCCGGCGCCCGGTGACCCCTCCGGCGGAGAGCTGGATCTGCAGGTCAAGAAGCTCTCTCCCACGGGTCTCGTGGCCAGCGGTGCGGCGGCCGCCACCGCGACCGTCGTCGGCGGTCAGCTGGGGATCGCCGGTACCGTCATCGGCGCCGCACTCACCTCCGTGGTCTCGGCGACCGCGCTCGCGCTCTATACCGATTCCGTCAACCGCAGTCGGCTGACGCTGAAGAGGGTCGCAGCCAAGGGCCCGAAGCGCTCTGCGTCCGCGAGTTCCCGGAACGTCCATTCCTCGCGAACCGGCTCGCGAGCCATGGGCCGCGAGCGTGACGCCGCCGCTCTCGGGCTCGGGATCAGCCCGGCGCAGGGAGCGCCCGACGATGTGCCGTCGCGTCGACGCAGGATCGTGAAGATCGCTCTCCTGGCTGCGGTGATCGCCTTGATCGGGATCAGCGCCGTCTTCGGCATCCAGCGCGTGATCGGCACGGAGCTCTCCCCGGGCACGGGGCAGATCCAGCGGTCCGTCACCGGGAACGATGCGGTGGCGCCGCGCGATGACTCCTCGATAACCGACCGTGACCAGCAGGGCGGCACCGGCACGGGACAGGGCGGCACCGACACGGAGCAGCAGGAGGACGGCGCTCCCGCGACCGAACAGCCGGACAGCACCACCGCCGACACGGACACGCCGCAGGAGGGCCAGCCCACACCGGACGAGGGTGAGGCCCCACAGGAGACGCAGGCCCCGGCCGAGCAGAACGTTGATTCCGCTCCGCAGGGGAGCGACGCGAAAACACACACCGGCGCTGAGGGGTTAGCGCAGGGCGATTCGAGCCCCCAGCAGAGGGCGAGCACGGCGCGGGATACCGCCACCCAGCAGGACACAGGGGCCGACGCCGGCTGACGATCCGGTCGCGAGCTAGGGCACACCCCGTGCCTCGCCCTGCTGTTCCACACCTGCACCGGCTGCTGGAATGGCGGCCGATGCTCCCGGGCGTGGCGGGTCTTGACGTTGCCGAGGCCGGTGCAGATCTATTGTGCGTTCGGGGACGCCTGCTCCTGTGCGGCGAGGTAGCGCTCGACGAGGCTGGTGCTGAGCCGCCCGCGCTCGGCGACGGAGATCCCGTTCTCCAGCGCCCACTCCCGAACGTCGGCTGGTCTAGGCGCGGAATGAGGTGGGGGTGTCGGAGGGCGTTCGTCGGCGGAGACGTGCTGTTCCCGTGCGCTCTCGGCCTTCTTCGACCGGCCGACGGGGGAAGGAGCAGGGGGTGCCATGTCCAGAGTTGGCTGGAGGAGATTGGCCAGCAGCACGTCGAACTCGCGCGGCGGGACGATGCGGGTGCCGTGCGTGCGTGCCTTGCTCAGCTTGTCTCCCACCATCTCGCCATCCCGGACCAGCACGTCAGAGCTTACTGCGGCTCAACGCCGGGCTCGGTCAGCTCGAGACGTGGAATGAGGCTGAGATGATCGGGCGCGGAGACCACCTGGCTCGCCAGGCGATCACGCTGTGGCCGGTTCCCCAGGCGCCTGAGGCCGCGATCGATACGGTGCGGCGGCGCCTGCAGGACAACCGCCGCGGCTTCGACTGGCGCGCCTCGCATCGCATTCTCGAGGCTCTGCCGGCGGGCCGCTGGACCACGTACTCCGCGCTGGCCGAGGCCGTCGGCACGGCACCACAGCCCCTGGCGAACCACGTCTCCACGTGCAGCGACTGCATGAACGCCTACCGGGTGCTGACTTCCGAAGGATGCGTCGCGGACGCCTTCCGCTGGGGTGATCCGGAGGAGGTTCGCGACCCGCGAGAAGTGCTCGAGCACGAGGGCGTCGTTTCCAGCGGTGCCGTCGCTGATCCGGAGCAGAAGGCCGAGGCGGAGGAGCTGCTGGTGCTGGTGGGTGGGTGAGCCTGAGCGCACCTGTGAATCGGAGACGACGCCCTGGAGAAGGAGAAGTAGGACGGTGCGATGCCTCGCTCGCGGCAGTGGCCCAGAACCCTCGGGCTGGGCGACCCCCTGCGGCGGTCGAAGACAGCCGAACGAGCGTTGGGAAGCTAGGAGTACTCCACAGCGGTCACTCGGCGGTCCTCCACGAGCCTCAGTTCGTCGACTTGTTCGGCACCAGATAGTGCGGGCCGACGAAGCCGACGTGGATCTTCCCTGTGGCACCGCCCGTGTCGTCGAGGAAGTAGACCCGTGGCGCGAGGTTCCCGCCGCCCTCGGCGATCTTCAGATGGGCGACCATGTGGACCCGCCCATTACTGTCCAAGGTCTCGTCCACGGGGAACAGCCTCGCGTCGTAATGCCTGCTCGAGTTCACCACGGAGTCGCTCTCGGTCATCGACAGCTTCTTGACGGTGGCGGGCCAAGTGCCCGGCCGCCCGCTCTCGCACCACTGCCAGAACCCGCCGGC
>JAKDNC010000605.1 GCA_030452025.1 Nocardioides sp.
ACCACGGCTCCGGGCCGGACCTGTCGCATCGGCCCGAGCGCGCCGGAGAGGATCACCTGACCGGCCCGCAGTGGCTCACCGAACTGGCGCGCCTGGGTGGCCAGCCAGGCCACCGCCTTGAGCGGGTCGCCGAGGCAGGCAGCTCCGGTGCCGGTGGAGACTTCCTCGCCGTCGATGGTCATCGACATCGTCACCTCGACCGGCTCGAACTCCTCGAGGGTGCGGCGTTCGGTGCCGAGCACGAAAAGCCCACTGGAGGCGTTGTCGGCCACGGTGTCACCGAAGGTGATGTCCCAGTCGACGATCCGGCTGTCGACGATCTCGAGGGCTGCGACCGCGTAGTCGACGGCGTCGCGGATCTGGGAGTCGTCGAGCGGGCCCTCTGCCAGGTCCTGCTTCAGCACGAACGCGACCTCGGCCTCGACCTTGGGCTGGATCAGCCGGGTGTGCGGGACAGTGTCGGACTCGGCGTAGGCCATGTCGTCGAAGAGCACGCCGAAGTCGGGCTGGTCCACGCCGAGCTGGTCCTGGACCGCCTTGGACGTCGCCCCGATCTTGCGACCGATGACTGTGGCGCCGTCGGCGAGTCGTCGGGCGACGAGCTGCTCCTGCACGCGGTAGGCCGAAGCCACGTCGTCGGGGCCGATCAGGTCGCGCACCGGTGCACAGGGGATGAGGGAGTCGAAGGCACCCAGCAGGCGCGCGGCTGCGCCGTCGACGTGCGTGTCCGGGCTCGTGGGGCCAGAAGGTGGAGTGGTCATGGCTACAGCGTGAGCCATCACGGGTGCCTGGCCAACGAACTCGTTCCAGTGACCGGAACTCACTCCAGCAGCGTCTGCCGCCGCGCCAGGGTCGACGCGATCCCGGCCGCCGCCGCATGCACGGATCCCGCGTGCGTCTGGGGACGCAGCCGGGTGACCGGTCCGGTGACACTGACCGCGGCGACCGCCTCGTCCGCCCGGTCGAAGATCGGCGCCGCCACGCAGACCAGCCCGATGGTCGACTCCTCGAATTCGAACCCGACCCCACGTTCGACGATCTCGTCGAGCTGGCGGCGCAGGATGCCCGGCGCCGTGATCGTGCGTGGGGCGAGCCGCTCGAGCGCCCCGCTCAGCACCTCCTGCTGGAGCTGCGCAGGCCCGTGGGCGAGCAGCACCTTGCCGATCGCGGTCGCGTGCAGCGGCATCCGGCCACCGAGGCGACTGGGGGACTTCGCCTGCTGATGCCCACCCATCTTGGCGACGTAGACCACCTCACGGCCCTCGCGCAGGCCGAGGTGCACGGTCTCGTGGGTCCGCTCGTAGAGGTCCTCGAGGAATGGGGTGGCGACCTCGAGCAGGCCCCGTTCGACCGAGGCGCGCATGCCGAGCTCGAAGAGGCCGCGCCCGAGGTGGTATTCCCCCTCCTCCCGGTCGAGCAGGCGCAGGGCCACCAGGTCGGCGACCAGTCTGTGCAGGGTCCCCTTGGCCAGGCTGGTGCGCTGCTGCAGGTCGGTGAAGCCGACGCCACGGTCGTCGGGGCTGAACGCCTGAAGCACCAGCATCGCCTTGCCGAGCACCGTGGTCCGGTCGGGGACGGTCACCTCAGGCGCCGAGTGAGGCGGGGAGATGGCTTGTGGCCAGCGCCCGCGCTTCGGAGGGCGGGAGCCCCAGCATGGTCAAGAGGTTCTCGACCAGCTGATCGGTGGCGAGACCGGCGTCAGCCTCCGGATTGTCCTCCAACCACTGGAGGAGCCCCAGGAGCGCGCCACCAGCCAGCATGAACGAGAGGCCCGGGTCGGCAGAGACGAACCGACCCGTGACCACTCCGGCGCTCAGGTCCTCCCGGGCGCGGGCGACCAGCCCATGCTCGCGAGTGAGGACGGTGGTGCCGTGGTGCAGGATCACCTTGCTCATCTCCGGCAGCTGGCGTTGCAGGCGGCCACTGGCGCGTACGCCGACGGCCAGCCGCTCGGCCAGGTCGTCGATGCCCTGCGCGGCCCGGGCGAGCACCTGCGCATGGGCGTCGAGAGTCTCGGAGACCGCGGCGTCGAAGAGCTCTTCCTTGCTGCTGAAGTGGTTGTAGAACGAGCCGAACCCGACATCGGCGGCCTCGGTGATCTCCTGGATCGAGGCATGCGGGCGGCCCTCCGCGAGCTGGTTGGTCGCGGCGGCGACCAGCGCCGCCCGGGTGGCGGCCTTGCGGCGTCCCTGACGGCCCGCCTGCTGTGTCGACATCGCCGTCTCCTCGTGCCACACTTGATTCTGATGAATCCATCATCATTGATGAATCACAGTTAGTCAACGCCTGGACTCTCGGGGTCAGCCCGCGAGCCACCGGCCCCAGATCACGGAAGGACGACGGTCCGCGATGACCCCCGACGCAAAGCCTGCGCCCCCCGACCCTCGGCACGTGAAGGAAGAGCGCCCGGTCCTGCGCGCGGTCGACGTCGAGGTCCGTCAGGGCAAGAGCCACCTTCTCCCCCGCACCTCCCTGGAGGTGCACCCCGGAAAGGTCGCCGTCGCGGTCGGTCAGCCCGGCGGCGGACACGCCGCCCTCGCCCTCGCCCTGGCCGGACGGATCCACCTGGACCACGGCTCGGTCACGCTCGGGGGCGACACCAACATCACTCTGCTCCAGC
>JAKDNC010000606.1 GCA_030452025.1 Nocardioides sp.
CCTGCATGGACTGTACGTACGGGGCGCCGCAGGCCGCGACGGCGGCCACGGCGAGCCATGCCAAGTTGCCGCGGACGGCGCTGATATTGCCGTCGACCAGGTGGGCGAATGTCGGTACCAGCAGGACGGCGGCGATCCCGCTGAGCACCCCGTACAGGGCGGTCCAGGCCACGAAGACCCACAGCACGGACCGGCGGCCGGGCCCGAGCAGCAGTTCCAGGTCCTTGATCATCGGCTCGTCTCCTGATCCTCGTAGGGCTGGTTGTCGTGCTGTTGATGGGCGGCCCACATCCGGGCGTAGGTGCCGCCGGTGGCGACGAGCTGGTCGTGGGTTCCGGTCTGGGCGACGCGGCCGTGGTCGAGCACCACGATCTGGTCGACGTCGGTGATGGTCGAGAGCCGGTGGGCGATGACGAGCACGGTGCGCCCGCGGGCGAGCTCGGACAGCGCGTCTTGGATCGCGGCCTCGGACTCGGGGTCGGCGAACGCGGTGGCCTCGTCGAGCACCAGCACGGGCGTGTCGGCCAGTAGAGCACGGGCGATCGACACGCGTTGCGCCTCACCGCCGGACAGCTGCGCGTCCTGGCCGATCACCGAGTCGTAGCCTCGTGGCAGGGCGAGGATCCGGTCGTGGATGCGTGCCGCGATACAGGCGGCGCGGACCTGTTCGTCGGTCGCGTCAGGGCGTCCGAGCCTGATGTTGTCGGTGATGCTGGCGTGTAGCAGCTGGACGTCTTGGAGCACGAAGCCCACCAGTCGGTACAGGTCGGCCGGGGCTATGTGGCGCACGTCGACGCCGCCGAGGGTGATCGCGCCGCCGGCGACGTCACCGAAGCGGGGCAGCAGCGTCGCCAGGGTGCTCTTGCCCGATCCGGAAGGTCCGACCAGCGCGGTGACCGTGCCGGGCTCGCACGCGAAGCTCACGTCGCGCAGGACGTCGACCTCGCCGTCGTAGCTGAACCGCACATCGTCGAACTCGACCCGGTGTCCCGATGGCTGTCGGGGTGTGGCCGGTTCGGCGAGTGCCGGCGTGTGCAGCAGGTCGTGGATGCGCAGGGCGGCCGCTGACGCCTGGCGTCTGGCCTGGGCGCCGAATCCCAGTGGCTGGATCACGGTGGGAATGACCATCGCGATCAGCACGCACGCGAGGGCCTCGCCGGGCTTGACCCAGCCGCGGTCGACGAACCACGCCGACCCGGCCGCCGTGGCCAGACCGATAATGGGCGCGGAGATCACCATGAGCGCCGCTGCCTCAAGCCGCAGCATCGGGCGGACCCAGTCGGAGAAGAACCTCACGAACTCGGCAGCCGCCTCCCGGTAGGCGGTGAACGCGCGGCGTGCCTGGCCGAAGGTCTTGACCACGGCGATGCCGTGGACGAACTCGGCGACCGCCGAGCTGATGCGTGCATTGGACTGATCCATCCGGCGCATCTGATCGGCGTAGCCGCGCATCATCCACCCATAGGCAGCCGCATAGATCGGCAGCGTCACCAGCGCGAGTAACGCCAACCGCCAGTCCAGGAACAGTAGATAGGCCAGCCCGCCGACTGGCATCGTGACCGCGGCGGTCATCTCGACCGAATGATGGGCCACGAGCTGGTGCAGGTCATGCACATCGCCCATCGCCGCCTTGCGCACCCGGCCCGAGGAGTTCTGCGAGAACCAGCCCAACGGCACCCGGCCCAGATGAGTCACCAACTGGCGTCGCAGGATCGCCTGCAACCGCACGTCCGCAAAGTGCGTGATCGTCAACGCCGCCCCTGACAGAACCGCGCGGACGACCAGGCCACCGGCGATCAGGGCACAGATCACCACGACCCGGCCTCGGTCCACTGGGTCATTGGTCAGTGCTTCGGCCAGTTCCACCAGCCCGACGAAGGGCGCCAGACCAGCCAGCGCCCCCAGCGCACTGAGGAGGCAGGCGACCCGCACCCGCCCGGCCACCGGTTGTCGTAGCTCGGCCAGCGCGCGGGCCGCGGCCCTTGAGTCAGGGCCGGGGGACAGCTCGGCATCCTCGACGCCAGGGACTACTTCTGGAGCCTCGTGTTCGGCCGCTACAGTGCTCACATCGTCACCTCGATCTACCTGGTCGTGACCCTCACCTACATCAGGCAAGGCTTACCTTACTACTTTTCGGCTAGCATGGTCGTCATGGGCAATGAGGCAGGGCGCCAAACGTGGGCGACGCGGGCCGATGGCTGGGTGCGCGACACGCGTGTCCTCGACCTGGCGTTCGCGCCGTTCACCGCAGCGATCCTCAACGCCGCCGGACTCGACTCTGCTCATAGAGTGCTGGACATCGGCTGCGGCATGGGGACCCTGCTGGAAGAGGTGACCGCTGCCGGTGTCGAAGCTGTCGGGTTCGACATCGCCCCGGTCATGGTCGACGCAGCCCGCGCCAGGGTTCCCGCCGCGACCGCCATTCAGGCTGATGCGCAGACCGCTGACCTTCCGGCCATGGCTGGCGGTGTCCGGTTCGACACGGTGCTGTCCCGCTTCGGAGTGATGTTCTTCGACGACCCAGTCGCAGCTTTCGCCAACATCCGCGCCGCCACCGGCCCCGGCGCCAGGCTAGTGTTAGCGTCTTGGCGCGCCGACGAGCGCGACATGTTCCGGCA
>JAKDNC010000607.1 GCA_030452025.1 Nocardioides sp.
ACCGTCTGACCTGTTGCACTCGTTGATTCGCAAGAATCGTCTGCTGGAAAGGGAACCGACATGGGCCGATTGGCCGACAAGACTGCCATCGTCACCGGAGGCGCGCAGGGCCAGGGGGCCCAGATCGTCCGGGCGTTCGTGGCCGAGGGGGCCAAGGTGGTGGTCGCCGACATCGCCGAGGAAACAGGACAGGCTCTGGTCGCCGAGCTGGGCGACGCGGCGTACTTCTGCCGTCACGACGTGAGCGACGAGGCGTCGTGGCAGGCGGTGGTCGAGACGACGAACGAGAGGTTCGGGCCGGTCAACGTCTTGGTCAACAACGCCGGGATCCTGCGCTTCAACGCCATCGAGCACACGCCGCTGGAGGAGTACCAACTGCTCGTGGCCATCAACCAGGTCGGCTGCTTCCTGGGGATGAAGTCCGTGACGCGCACGATGCGGAAAAGCGGGGGTGGGTCGATCATCAACGCGTCCTCGGTCGAGGGGCTGGGTGGGATGGCGACGCTGGTCGCTTACAGCGCCACCAAGTTCGCGATCCGTGGAATGACCAAGGTTGCCGCGCTCGAGCTCGGACCGAAGGGGATCCGCGTGAACTCGGTGCACCCGGGCATGATCGACACCGGGATGACCCGCGAGCACGGCGGCGACGCGGCGATGGAGTTCGGCGCCAGCAAGGTGCCGCTGCGCCGGGTCGGGACGCCGGAGGACGTCGCACCGCTCTACGTCTACCTGGCCTCGGACGAGAGTGCCTACGTCAACGGCGCCGAGATCGCGATCGACGGGGGCGTGACCGCGACCCACGCGTTCGGAGGCTGAAGCCCCCGCTTCAGCGCAGCAGCAGGTGGACGGCCATGCGCATCGACTTCTCGACATCTTCACTCGTTGCGCGGCCGGTCACCCAGCCCACGAGCGAGGAGAGCCACACGTCGCCGATGACGCGGGCTATCGCGATCTCCTCCTCGGTGGGCTCCCCGTCAGTGGCGGTGCCCATGGCGTTGGTGAGGAATCCGGTCATCATCATGCCGACATGGTGGATCTCGGTGGAGACCGTTGCGTCGGCAAACATGAAGGCGCGGGTCAGTGCCTCTGTGAGGTTTGGGTCCTTCTGCAGCATCGTGGTGGTCCGCGCGAGGACGTTCATGACGCGTTCCTCGACGGTGTCGCCGGGGATCTCCCTGCCGGCCATGGCGGCGCGGGTCTGCTCGAACTCGCGGCCGAGTGCGGAAACCAGGAGGTGGATCTTGGACGGAAAGTAGCGATAGAGGGTGCCGAGGGCGACCTCGGCCTGATCGGCGACCGCCCGCATCTGGACGGCGTCGAAGCCACCGCCCGAGGCAAGACTGATGGTGGCGTCGAGGATGCGCTTGCGACGCTCCCGCTGGGCAGCCGACCCCAGGTCCTCCTGGGTGAGTGAGTTGAGGGTGCTCACTTCGGCTCTCCTCTCATCGTGGATACTCGGGGTGAAGAAACCCACGAGTAACTATCCGGATCGAACGTCTAGGCTATCGCCTTGTGGTCCATAATAGGAACACGTTTCAGTTTTGCGGCTCTGTGGGACCGCGTGTCCCGGAGTTGTCCACACATCGAGGAAGAGAGTTCAGTGATGCGAGTCGCACTGCTGTCCTATCGCAGCAAGCCACATTGCGGCGGACAGGGCGTCTACATCCGGCATCTGAGCCGAGAGCTCGTCGCCCTGGGCCACGAGGTGGAGGTCTTCTCCGGACAGCCCTATCCGGAGCTCGATGAAGGGGTCCGCCTGACCAAGGTTCCCAGCCTCGACCTCTATCGCGAACCGGACCCGTTCCGCATCCCGCGACCCTCAGAGATCCGTGACCTGATCGACGTCGAGGAGGTCCTGACGATGTGGACCGCTGGCTTTCCGGAGCCCAGGACGTTCAGCAAGCGCGTCGCACGCCTGCTCAAGGATCGCACCGGTGACTTCGACATCGTCCACGACAATCAGGTGCTCGGCTACGGCATGCTCGACATCATGGACTCGGGGATGCCTCTGATCACCACCTTGCACCACCCGATCACCTTCGATCGCCGGCTGGACCTCGCCGCTGCGAAGACGATCCGCAAGAAGCTGACCCTCCGGCGCTGGTACGGATTCTTGAACATGCAGGGAAAGGTCGCCCGCCGCGCCGTGAAGATCCTGTGTCCCTCCGAGTCCTCGGCCCGCGACATCGTCACCGACTTCGAGGTCGAGCCGGACCGGATCCAGGTGATCCCACTGGGAGCCGACGACGTGTTCGCGCCGCCCACCAAGCCCCGGATCCCGGGGCGCCTGGTGGCGATGGCCAGCGCGGACGCGCCGATCAAGGGGGTCGCGACGCTGCTCGAGGCCTTCGCCAAGCTCCGCACCGAGCGTGAGGTCGAGCTGCTGATGGTCACCAAGCCAGCCCAGGGCGGCCGCACGGAGAAGCTGATCGAGAAACTTGCCATCGGGGACTCGGTGAGCTTCGTGCACGGCGTCTCCGACCAGGAGCTGGTCGAGATCATGGGCTCCGCCGAGCTTGCCTGCGTGCCGTCGCTCTACGAAGGGTTCTCACTGCCGACCGCCGAGCTGATGGCCTGCGAGACCCCATTGGTGGTCAGCCGCGTCGGGCCCCAC
>JAKDNC010000037.1 GCA_030452025.1 Nocardioides sp.
CAGCGTGCAGTTGACCACGATGTCGCTCTCGGCCAGGAACGGCGCGAGCGGAACCTTGCCGGCGTCGGTGAAGACCTGACTCTTCGAGGGGTCGTGCGGGTCGTGCTCGAAGCGGTGGATCCGAACCGAGTGGATGGGGGAGGCGACGGCGGCGACGTCACGGATGGTCAGCACTCTCACGTCGGTGATGCCGCTCGCGCTCAGCGCGGTGACGGCACCGCGAGCCGTTGCCCCGAACCCGATCACGACGGCGGTGAGTTTGCGGCCGTAGCTCCCGGTGACACCTCCCAGGGTGAGTGCGTGCAGGACCGAGGAGTAGCCGGCCAGTTCGTTGTTCTTGTGGAAGACATGGAGCCCGACCCCGCCGTCCTGCGTCCAGTGGTTCATTGCCTCGAAGGCGATCAAGGACAACTCGCGGTCGATCGCCAGTTGGGTGAGGGTGGGGTCCTGCACGCAGTGCGGCCAGCCCCACAGGACCTGACCGGCGTGCATCGCGGCCACCTCCTCGTGCTGCGGCTTCTGCAGCAGGACAACGTCGGAGGTGGCGAGCAGCTCATCGTGGCTGGCGAACCCGGCAACGAGGTCGGACAGGGACTCGTCGGTGCGTCCGAAGCGCTGGGCGTACCCGTGCTCAAGAGTGATCCGGTCCCGGATCCGTGACGGGAGCCGGGACAGGTGGTCGGGGTGGATGGGGAGCCGGTGCTCGTTCTCCTTGCGGGAAGTCGCGATGACGCCGAGCGTTGCGAGTTCGCTCACTTGCGCTTGGTCGCAGACTTCTCGGTGGCAGACGACTCCTCGGCCCTGGCCCGCTTGTCCGAGCGCTTCTCCTTGATGGACTTGGACGTCTTCTTGGTCATGCCCTGCCGCGGCGACTTGTCGCTCATGGGTGGCTCCCTGGTTGTAAACTTGGATGGCTCCGTAGAACCGAAGGTACGCCCACTCCGCAACTCGCGCTGCCCGGGGCGGTAGCCTGCTCTCGCCATGTTGGAGAGATTTCGCGCGTTCTGGACCAAGCTGCTGAACCCGATTGCTCAGTTGTTCATCAAGGTGGGCATCAGCGCGGACACCGTGACCCTGGTCGGCACCCTCGGTGTCTGCACCGGCGCCCTGGTGTTCTTCCCGCAGGGCAAGTTGCTCACAGGTGTCCTGTTCATCACGGCGTTCGTCTTCTCCGACCTGATCGACGGCCACATGTCCCGGTTGACCGGGAAGACGAACCGGTTCGGCGCGTTCCTCGACTCGACGCTGGACCGGATCGGCGACGGCGCGATCTTCGCCGGTCTGGCGCTCTACTTTGCCGGGCCGGGAGACTCGAAGCTCTATCTGGCGCTGTCCCTCATCTGTCTGGTGATGGGCTCGGTCACCTCCTATGCGCGCGCCAAGGCTGAGGGCATGGGCTTCCAGGCCAAGGTGGGCATCGCGGAGCGCTCGGACCGGCTGGTCTCGATCCTGGTGATGACCGGGCTCGGGGCGATCTTCGGCCTGCCGATCCTGATGGAGGTCACGCTCTGGGCGCTCGCGGCTGCCAGCACGGTCACGGTTGTCCAGCGGGTGTGGGTGGTGCGTCGTCAGGCGTATGCCGAGGTGGCCGGGCCCGAAGGTCGCAATTGACCCGGTTCACCTGAACGGCGTACACCGCACTATCCTTGACCCATGGCAACTGATTCCCCCGATTCGACCGTCGCAGCCACGGGCACGTCCGGCGTCAAGCGCGGCATGGCAGAGATGCTCAAGGGCGGCGTGATCATGGACGTGGTCACCTCCGAGCAGGCGAAGATTGCCGAGGATGCCGGAGCCGTCGCCGTCATGGCGCTCGAGCGCGTTCCCGCGGACATCCGCGCCCAGGGCGGCGTGTCCCGGATGAGCGACCCCGACATGATCGACGGCATCGTCGAGGCCGTGTCCATCCCGGTGATGGCCAAGGCCCGGATCGGCCACTTTGCCGAGGCACAGATTCTCCAGTCGCTCGGCGTCGACTACATCGATGAGTCCGAAGTGCTGACCCCCGCGGACTACGCCAACCACATCGACAAGTGGACCTTCACGGTTCCCTTCGTCTGCGGTGCGACCAACCTGGGCGAGGCGCTGCGCCGCATCACCGAGGGTGCCGCGATGATTCGCTCAAAGGGCGAGGCCGGCACCGGCGACGTCTCCAACGCGGTCACCCACATGCGCACCATCGGCGGCCAGATCCGTCGTCTCGGTGCACTCAGCACGGACGAGCTCTACGTCGCGGCGAAGGAGCTCCAGGCGCCGTATGCCCTGGTCAAGGAGGTGGCCGAGGCGGGCAAGCTGCCGGTTGTCCTCTTCACCGCAGGTGGCATCGCGACCCCCGCGGACGCGGCGATGATGATGCAGCTCGGCGCCGAGGGCGTCTTCGTCGGCTCGGGCATCTTCAAGTCCGGCAACCCGGCCCAACGCGCTGAGGCGATCGTCAAGGCGACGACGTTCTACGACGACCCGGACGTGGTGGCCAAGGTGTCGCGCGGCCTCGGCGAGGCGATGGTCGGCATCAACGTCGAGGACATTCCCGAGCCGCACCGTCTGGCCGAGCGCGGCTGGTAGAGCTTCGGCGCATGCGGCGACGCGGCAGGACTGCGATCGGCAGGGGTGCACTTCGCGAGGAGCAGGTGCAGACGTTCGTGCACGACAACGTGCGGGCCGGTTTGTTGGCTCCCCAGGAGTTGTACGACGAGGTGGCCCGTGCCGTGCGCGAGGAGTTGCCGTGGCGGCAGGAGTCTGAGACAGCTCGCTCATGGATCTCGGCAGCGCAGTCTGCGTGGGCGTCCGATGCTGAGTCGTGGCCTGCGGTGACCGACTATTCGCGCCTGCAGAGCGCGTTCACAAAGCTCGAAGTCGGGGGAGTGGCAGTCCTCCAGGCGTGCGAGGACCACTGGGCGGCTGCGGCTGTGTTGAGGTCGCGGCCCGACGTGCGTGGGGTGGCGTGGTTCCTGCCCTCGGACGTCTGGCACGCGATCAGCGCGGGCATGCTCGAGGTGAACCTGTGGCATGGGTCGGGAGCCAACGTGGCGCCCGGCGACGAACTGCTGGTGTGGGTGGAGTCCGTGCTCGTGGGGTGCGGCTTGCCGGCGCACTTCGACGAGGGCCGGATCGAGGTCTCGGCTCGATGGCAACGCCACCCCTGACCGGGGTCTTGAGGCTAGGGGGACCCGGTCAGGATCGCCATCGTCGTCCGGGCGTCGAGGCTGTGCGCAGAGGCGGAGCCGGTTCCGGCCCAGAGCGCCATCGCCTGGGGGTCCCCCTCCGCGGCGGCAGCCGTGCGGATCGGCTTCGTCATGTGGTGCACATTCGGGTATGCCGATGGTGCCCGGTCGTCGTGGTCACGCACGAAGTCGTTGACCAGTGCCCGGGCGAATCGTCCGCTGAAGGCACGCGTCACCGCGGCTCCGGGGAACTCGCCGGAGGTCAGCGCCTCCTTGTGCGTAGCCGGTGCTCCGCTCTCCTTCGTGGGCAGGAACAGCGTCCCGACCGCGATCGCCACGGCGCCCGTGGACAACAACCGCTGCACGTCCTCTGGACCGCCGACACCGCCGGCGGCGACCACGGGAAGGCCGGACCCGGTCATGGCCGCCTCGGTCACCTCGGCCGCCGACAACGTGTTCGGCTCGTCGGAGACGTTCCACGTGCCGCGGTGGCCACCGGCCTCGCATCCCTGTGCCACCACGAAATCCGCACCCAGGCCGGCGGCCTGCTGGGCCTCATGAGCCGAGGTCACGGTGAAGCCGACTTGGGTGCCGACCTCCTGGAGTTGGAACACAGCCGCTGGCGGAATGGGGCCGAAGGTGAAGGACACCGCATCCACCGGGTTCTGCACCAGCCACTCGACCTTGCCGTCGAACGAGTCGTTGTCGAAGGTCGGCTCGCCGGGCTCGATCCCATGCTTCGCGGCCACTGACTGCAGCGTCGACCGGTATTCGACCAACCGCGCTCCGAGCTCGACCGACCGGTCCGTCTGCGGCGTGAACAGATTGATCGCCACAGGCGCATCGCTCAGCCCCCGGTAGGACGCGACCTCCGTGGCCATCGCCTCGACCGTCAGGTATCCCGCCGCAAGGAAGCCCAAGCCTCCGGCGTTGGAGACCGCAGCTGCCAACTTGGGCGTCGAGGCTCCTGCCATCGGGGCGGACATGATCGGGTGGGGCCGATCGAAGACGTTCACGTCTCAATGCTAGCTCCGGCGCTTTGGCGCGCCGGCAATGGTGTGCTGCGGGGGCGCTGGCCAGCGGAGCGAGGAGCGTTGGGCCGCCCTCTGCCATGAGGGAGGTGCCCACGAGCCTCTACGATGCGGCCATGGCTTCCCCGACCATCGGTGTCTTCGCTCTCCAGGGTGACGTGCGCGAGCACCTGCGGATTCTCGAATCGGCCGGCGCGAACGCCGTCAAGGTACGCCGACCCGGCGAGCTCGAGCAGTGCGACGGGTTCGTGATCCCCGGCGGCGAGTCGACCACGATGTACAAGCTGGCCCGCACGTTCGAGCTCTTCGAGCCGCTCCGGGCCAAAATCAGGGACGGGCTGCCCACCTTCGGTACCTGTGCCGGGATGATCATGCTCGCGGACCGGGTCATCGACGGCACGAAGGACCAGGAAACCCTCGGCGGCCTCGACATCACCGTGCGCCGCAACGCCTTCGGCCGCCAGGTCGACTCCTTCGAGGGAGACATCGACTTCGACGGCTTCGACGAGCAGGTCCACGCCGTGTTCATCCGTGCCCCGTGGGTCGAGCGACTCGGTGACGGGGTCGGCGTACTGGCTCGCGTGGACCAGGGCGAGGCGGCCGGGCGCGTGGTCGCGGTACGCCAGGGGCGCCTGATGGCCACCTCGTTCCACCCGGAGGTCGGCGGAGCCGACCGGATCCACCGCTACTTCGTGGATCTGGTCACCAACGACTGAGGTTTCGCCCGCCACGGCGGGAAGCGCCGGCAGGTAGGATCCACAGGCAGCGAACGTCACAGGCTCAGCAATCACGAAGAGGGAGCGCATGTCCGGCCACTCCAAATGGGCGACCACCAAGCACAAGAAGGCCGCGATCGATGCGAAGCGCGGCAAGATGTTTGCCAAGCTCATCAAGAACATCGAGGTCGCGGCCCGCATGGGCGGCGGGGACCCGGCCGGCAACCCGACGCTCTACGACATGATCCAGAAGGCCAAGAAGTCCTCGGTCCCCAACGACAACATCGACCGCGCGGTCAAACGTGGCTCCGGTGCCGAGGACGGCGGCGCTGAATACTCCACGATCATGTACGAGGTCTACGGCCCACAGGGCGTCGCGCTTCTGGTCGAGTGTCTGACCGACAACAAGAATCGCGCCGCCATGGAGGTTCGCACCGCAGTCACCCGCAACGGCGGAACCCTCGCCGACCCGGGGTCGGTCTCGCGGCTGTTCAACCGCAAGGGCGTCGTGCTCGTCCCGAAGTCACAAGACGACCGCGAGATCACCGAGAATGACGTCATCGAGGCCACCCTCGAAGCCGGCGCCGAGGACGTCAACGACTTCGACGACTCATTCCAGGTCATCTCCGAAGCCACAGACGTCGTCGAGGTCCGCACCGCACTCCAGGGAGCGGACGTGGACTATGACTCGGCTGATGTCGAGTTCGTGGCCACCATGGACATCCCGGCCGAGGCCGAGACGGCGACCAAGGTGTTCAAGTTGGTCGACGCGCTCGAGGACCTCGACGACGTGCAGAACGTCTTCACCAACATCGACGTCTCCGACGAGGTCATGGCCCAACTCGACACGGACTGACGTCCCTGCCCCTCCTGTCTGCTCCAGTGCTGTGTTTCGTGGCGCGTCCTCGAGCGGGGAGCGTGTCGTACGACGATCCCGGGCCGCTGCTTGCTAGCGTGAACCTTCGAATGAATGTTCGGATGCGAAGGGTGAGGTGACGAAGCAGATGCGGGTGCTCGGAGTCGATCCCGGCTTGACACGGTGCGGGATGGGTGTGGTGCAGGGTGAGATCGGCCGGCCGCTGACCATGATCGACGTCAACGTCCTGCGCACGTCCTCCGGCGAAGCCGTGCCGATCCGCCTGGTCACGATCGAGAAGGGCATCGACGCCTGGATCGACGAATACCAACCTGACGCGGTCGCCGTCGAACGGGTCTTCGCGCGTTCCGACGTCAGCACCGTCATGGGCACCGCGCAGGCCAGCGGTATCGCCATGGTCTGTGCCGCCCGTCGCGGCATCCCTGTCGCACTGCACACCCCCAGTGAGGTCAAGGCCGCGGTCTCGGGCAGCGGCCGCGCCGACAAGGCTCAGGTGGGCATCATGGTCGCCAAGTTGCTGCGGCTCGACAAACCACCGAAGCCCGCCGACGCGTCCGACGCGCTGGCACTGGCCATCACCCACATCTGGCGCGGCGGCGCCCAGGCCCGCATTGATGCTGCCGTGGCCAAGCAGAAGTCCGCAGTCGCGAAGCAACTGGCAAGGCAGAAGGCAGGAAGCAAGTGATCGCATTCGTCCGAGGCACCGTCGCCGGTGTCACCCTCTCCAGCGCCGTCCTCGAGGTGGGCGGCGTCGGCCTTGAGCTGATGTGTACGCCGAACACGCTCGCGACCCTGCACCGCGGCCACGAGGCGATCCTGCCGACCAGCATGGTCGTGCGTGAGGACTCCCTGACCCTTTTCGGTTTCCTCGACGACGACGAGAAGTCCTGCTTCGAGCTCCTCCAGACCGCGAGCGGCGTGGGGCCCAAGGTCGCCCAGGCTGCCCTTGCCGTGCTCAGCCCCGACAGCCTCCGCGGAGCCATCTCCGGCGAGGACACCAAGACCCTCACCAAGGTCCCCGGGATCGGCCAGAAGGGCGCGCAACGGATCATCCTCGAGCTCAAGGACCGCATCGGTGCACCCACCGGTCAGGCTCGGGGCACACGCACGGGTGTCCCCACCACCGCCGGTGGGTGGCGTGACCAGGTCCACGAGGGACTGGTCGGCCTCGGCTGGTCGGTCAAGGAAGCCGAACGCGCCGTGGACGACGTGGCGCCGCAGGCTGGAGAAGAGCCCGACATCGGCGCGCTCCTGCGTGCCGCCCTGCAGACTCTCCGGAAGCGCTGATGGACTACGACGCGGCCGAGGAGGAGGAGCTCCACCGCCGGCTCACCGACGCCGACGCGAACGGCGACGAGCGTGCCATCGAGGCGGCGCTGCGCCCCAAGACCCTCGACGAGGTGATCGGCCAACAGCGCGTGCGCGAACAGCTCGGCCTGGTCCTCGACGCCGCCAAGGGGCGGGGGAGCGCCCCTGACCATGTCCTCCTCTCGGGGCCGCCCGGCCTCGGGAAGACCACCCTCGCGATGATCATCGCCGCCGAGCTCGGCACCCCGTTGCGCCTGACCAGCGGCCCGGCGATCACCCACGCCGGTGATCTCGCCGCGATCCTCTCCGGGCTCAGCGAGGGCGACGTGCTCTTCGTCGACGAGATCCACCGGATGTCCCGGGCCGCCGAGGAGATGCTCTACATGGCGATGGAGGACTTCCGGGTCGACGTGATCATCGGCAAGGGCCCCGGTGCCACCGCGATCCCGCTCGAGATCCCCGCCTTCACGATGGTCGGCGCCACCACCCGCGCCGGGTTGCTGCCCGGCCCGCTTCGGGACCGGTTCGGCTTCACCGCGCACCTCGAGTTCTACGAGCCGGAGGACCTCGACCTGATCGTCAACCGCAGCGCGCGACTGCTCGAGGTGCACGTCACCGACGAGGGCTCCGCCGAGATCGCCGGACGCTCCCGCGGCACACCACGCATCGCCAACCGGCTGCTGCGCCGGGTCCGCGACTATGCCCAGGTCCGCGCCGACGGCGTCGTCACCATCGACGTCGCACACGCTGCGCTCGACCTCTATGAGGTCGACCAGTCCGGACTCGACCGACTCGACCGGGGGGTCATCGACGCGCTCTGCCGACGCTTCGGTGGTGGCCCGGTCGGCCTGTCCACGCTCGCCGTCGCGGTGGGAGAGGAACGCGAGACTGTCGAAGAGGTCGCGGAGCCGTTCCTGGTCCGCCAGGGCCTGCTCGCGCGCACACCCCGCGGCCGCGTAGCCACCCCTGCCGCATGGCAGCATCTCGGACTGACACCGCCTCCGCCTGCGGCGGGGGAGCCGACTCTGTTCCAGGAGTGAAGGCGGTTAGACTCGCGTCTCGGTCGTCCCTGTCCACCACCCCGAGAGGTCGGTTTCTTCCGTCGTGGAGCTCCTCGTTTCCATTCTGCCCATCATCGCGATCTTCGGCGTCTTCTGGCTGCTGATCCTGCGTCCGGCATCCAACCGCCAGAAGGCCCTCCGTGCGGTGCAGACCAGCATCCAGCCGGGTGACACGGTGATCACCAGCAGTGGCATCTTCGGTGACGTTCGCAGCATCGACGGCGACAAGATCGGGCTCGAGATCGCCGACGGCGTGGTGATCACGGTCGCCCGCGCAGCCGTCGTCGGGCTGCCCGACGAGGAACGGGAGCAGACCCCGGTGGAGGACCGCGACGACTACGACGAGCCGGTGGATCCGACCGCCGACGACAACGACCGGGACCGATGAGCCGGATGGGCGATGTGGGAGCGCTGGTCTCCCGTCTCATCCGTGACATCCCGGACTACCCGGAGCCCGGCGTCCTCTTCAAGGACATCACTCCGCTCCTCGCCGACCACGACGGGTTCACCGCTGTGGTCGAGGCCCTCGCCGCGGCTGGTCGCGACGACGACGGCAACGTCGTGGTCGACAAGGTCGTCGGCATGGAGGCGCGTGGCTTCATCCTCGCTGCACCGGTCGCCCTGGCCCTCGGGACTGGTTTCGTCCCGATCCGCAAGGCCGGCAAGCTGCCGGGCGAGACGCACGCGGTCTCCTACGAGCTCGAGTACGGCAAGGCCACCCTCGAGATCCACACGGACGCCGTTGCCCCCGGTGAACGGGTGCTGATGATCGACGACGTCCTCGCGACTGGCGGAACGATCGCCGCAACGCGAGAATTGATCGAGAAGTGCGGTGGCATTGCCCACGCGGTCGCCGTACTCATGGAGCTCACCTTCCTGCCCGGGCGCGAAGCCGTTGGCGACCTGTCGTTGCACACGCTCGTGCAGGTCGCAGATACCGAACACCGAGAAGACCGAGGAACCAACCGTGACGTCTGACCACTTCACCACCTGGAAGAGCCGCGAAGCGCTCGCAGAGACGATGATCCCGATGATTGGGCAGCTCTACCGAGGGCGTGACGTGACGATCCTCGTGCACAGTCGCTCGCTGGTGAACAAGTCCGTGATCAGCATCCTCAAGACGCACCGCTACGTGCGCCAGATCGAGGGCCGCGAGCTCGCGATCGAGGACACCTTCCCGATCCTCAAGGCGATCAGCGAGCTCGACCTCGGCCCCTCACGGATCGACATCGGCCAGATCGCCGTCGCCTACGAGAAGGACGACCGCGGCCTCTCGATCGAGGAGTTCACCGCCCAGGCCGTCGAGGGTGCCACCGGTGATAACAAGATCGTCCGCGACGGCCCCCGCGATGTCGTGCTCTACGGCTTCGGCCGCATCGGTCGCCTCGTCGCCCGCCTGCTCGTCGAGAAGTCCGGCTCCGGCAACGGCCTGCGGCTGCGCGCGGTCGTCGTGCGCAAGGGTGGTGAGGGCGACCTGAAGAAGCGTGCCTCGCTGCTGCGCCGCGACTCGATCCACGGCGCCTTCAACGGCTCGATCCACATCGACGCGGACAACAACACGCTCTGCGCCAACGGCAACACGATCAAGATCATCTACGCCAACGATCCGACCGAGATCGACTACACCGACTACGGCATCGACGACGCCGTGCTGATCGACAACACAGGCAAGTGGCGCGACCGTGAGGGCCTGGCCCAGCACCTGCGTCCCGGCATCTCCAAGGTGGTCCTCACCGCTCCCGGCAAGGGGGACGTGAAGAACATCGTCCACGGCGTCAACCACGAGACGATCCGCGAGGACGACAACATCCTCTCCTGCGCCTCGTGCACGACCAACGCCATCGTCCCCGCCCTCAAGGCGATCAACGACGAGTACGGCGTCGAGCACGGCCACGTCGAGACGGTGCACTCGTTCACCAACGACCAGAACCTGCTCGACAACTACCACAAGGGTGACCGCCGCGGCCGGTCCGCGCCGCTGAACATGGTGCTCACCGAGACCGGTGCCGCCTCTGCGGTCGCCAAGGCTCTGCCCGAGCTGACCGGCCACATCTCCGGCTCCTCGATCCGCGTGCCCACGCCGGACGTGTCGATGGCGATCCTCAACCTGACCCTCGGAAAGGAAACCAACCGTGAGGAGATGCTCGAGCACCTGCGCCACGTCTCGCTGCACTCGCCGATGAAGCGCCAGATCGACTTCATCGCCTCACCCGACTCGGTCTCCACCGACTTCGTGGGCTCGCGCGCCGCCTGCATCGTCGACGCCAACGCGGCGATCGTCCACGGCAAGCACGCCGTCGTCTACGTCTGGTACGACAACGAGTTCGGTTACTCCTGCCAGGTGGTGCGCGTGCTCCAGCACATCACCGGTGTCGAGTACCCGCTCTTCCCGAAGTACTGAGTCCTAGACTGTCGGAATGAGCGAGGAGACGCCCACCGACGGTTCGCAGCCCGAGCGCGCTGCCGACCCCATCGGAGCCCAGACCGGGCGCCGGATGCGGGCCAGGCTGGCGCGCATCGGGCAGCGCCCGCAGGCAGGCAACCCGGTCCTGGAGCCGCTCTTCCGATCGATCAAGGCCAACCACCCCAAGGCTGACCTGGCCCTTGTGGAGCGCGCCTACACCGTGGCGGAAGAGGCCCACGGACCGCAGATGCGCAAGAGTGGGGACCCCTACATCACCCACCCGCTCGCGGTCACCACCATCCTCGCCGACATCGGCATGACCGAGCCGACGCTGGTCGCTGCCCTGCTGCACGACACGGTCGAGGACACGTCGTACACGCTGGACCGCCTGCGCGCCGAGTTCGGTGACGAGGTGGCTCAGCTCGTCGATGGAGTCACCAAGCTCGACAAGGTGAAGTACGGCGACTCCGCCCAGGCCGAGACGATCCGCAAGATGATCGTCGCGATGTCTCGCGATATCCGGGTCCTGGTCATCAAGCTTGCGGACCGGTTGCACAACATGCGGACGCTGCGCTACGTCAAGCAGGAGACGCAGGAGCGCAAGGCCCGGGAGACGCTCGACATCTACGCCCCGCTGGCTCACCGGTTGGGCATGAACACCATCAAGTGGGAGCTGGAGGACCTCGCCTTCGCGACTCTCCACCCGAAGATCTACGACGAGATCGTGCGAATGGTGGCCGAGCGTGCTCCCTCACGGGACAAGTTCCTCGCAGAGGTGATCGACGACGTGACCGCGGACCTGAAGGAGGCCCGGATCAAGGCGACGGTCACCGGTCGCCCGAAGCACTACTACTCGATCTATCAGAAGATGATCGTCGGCGGTCGGGAGTTCTCCGACATCTATGACCTCGTCGGGATCCGGATCCTGGTCGAGGACGACCGCGACTGCTACTCGATTCTCGGCGTGATCCACTCCCGGTGGAACCCGGTCCTGGGCCGCTTCAAGGACTTCGTGGCGATGCCGAAGTTCAACATGTACCAGTCGCTGCACACCACGGTGATCGGCCCGCAAGGCAAGCCGGTCGAGATGCAGATCCGGACCTACGCGATGCACCGTCGCGCGGAGTACGGCGTCGCGGCGCACTGGAAGTACAAGGAGGACAGCCGCAACGGCGTGGACACGGATCGTGGCGCCGGCCCCGGCCAGTCGGGCGACGACATGACCTGGGTGCGCCAACTCCTCGACTGGCAGCATGACGTCGAGGATCCGGGGGAGTTCCTGGAGTCCCTTCGCTTCGAGATCAACCGAGCCGAGGTCTACGTCTTCACCCCCCGCGGCGACGTGATCGCGCTGCCGACCGGCTCGACGCCGGTCGACTTCGCCTACGCCGTGCACACCGAGGTCGGCCATCACACCATCGGCGCCCGCGTCAACGGTCGGCTGGTGCCCTTGGAGTCGACGCTGGACAACGGCGACGTGGTGGAGGTGTTCACCTCAAAGGCACCCAATGCCGGCCCGTCACAGGACTGGCTGAGCTTCGTGCGCTCGCCCCGCGCGAAGTCGAAGATTCGGCACTGGTTCACCAAGGAACGACGCGAGGAGGCGATCGAGCAGGGCAAGGAACAGATCGCCAAGCTGATGCGCAAGGAGGGTTTGCCCCTCAAGCGCCTGCTCTCGCACGAGTCGCTGACCCAGGTCGCCGAACAACTCAAGCTCATCGATGTCAGCGCGCTCTACGCCGCCGTCGGTGAAGGCAACTTGGGTGCGCAGACCGTCGTACGTCGGGTGATCGACCTGCACGGCGGCCACCAGGGGGCTGCCGAGGACCTGGCCGAGGGAGTCACCATCACGGGCCGAAGCGGCTCGAGCCGGCTCGGCGCCGACGCGGGTGTCGTGGTGAAGGGGGCCGACGGCCTGTGGGTCAAGCTCGCCAAGTGCTGCACCCCGGTGCCTCCCGACACCATCCTGGGCTTCGTCACGAAGGGCGGTGGAGTCTCGGTGCACCGCACCGACTGCACCAACGCCGCGGAGCTTCAGGCGCAACCCGAGCGGCTCGTGGACGTCTCGTGGGAGCCGACCACCCAATCCACCTTCCTGGTCAACATCCAGGTTGAGGCGTTGGACCGCGCGCGGCTGCTCTCCGACATCACGATGGTGCTCTCGGACGTGCACGTGAACATTCTGAGCGCCTCGTTGACCACCGCCCGTGACCGGGTCGCGAAGAGCAAGTTCTCCTTCGAGATGGCCGATGCGAAACACCTCGACTCCGTGCTGCGCGCGGTGCGCTCGGTGCCGGGCGTGTTCGACGCCTACCGCATCACGCAGTAGCCGTGACGCTTCGTTGATCGAGGTCCCGCGAGGCGCGAGCGGGTGTATCGAGGCCGGGCCTGTGGACAACCGTTCGACACGTCGCCTGAAGCGTCCGACCCTCAACCTCGGCCTTTCACGGAAAAGGCCTGCCCCCGGCTCCACCCTCAATTTGGGGTCCATACCGCGCCGTGCGCGTCGGTCGCGCAAGCCGGTGGAGTGATGCTCACCGACACCATTGCGCTCGCCATCGCGCTCGCCATCGCGCTCCCCGTCGCCCTCGCCGCCGACGTCGAACCTGCGTTGGCCGCGATCGACAACGCACGCGCCGCCGCGTGGGAGCTGGCCGTTGCCGATGCTCCCGACCACTCGCCGTGACCAAACAGGCTTGGATGCGCGCCACCTCGGTGCGCCGACGACGGCTACCACGACGACGGCTACCACGACGACGGCTACCACGACGAGAACACCTGAAGTCCCGAACCTCACGCAGGGGCTCGATGCTCGACTGAGGAGGGAAGCTCGCTCTCCGTCACTGGGGTAGTTGCGTCCGCTGGGGGGAGGGGTCCACGTGGCCCCCTCACCCCAGTGCCGTCAGGTCATCGCGACGGACCGCCCTGGTGCACGTGTACGGAACGTCCCTGATTTTCCCAC
>JAKDNC010000608.1 GCA_030452025.1 Nocardioides sp.
GCCAAGGTCACCTTGCCGGTGGCGTTGCGGGGCAGCGGGTCGGTGGTGCACTGCCAGTGCACCGGAACCTTGAAGTAGGCCAGCGAGCCGCCGACGTATTCCCGCAGCGTCTCCTGGTCGGGGTCGGTCCCGGGGCGGCAGACGACCACGGCGCCGACCTCCTGACCGAGGGTGTCGTGGTCGACCCCGAACACCATGCACTCAAGGACGTCGGGGTGCTCGGTGAGCACGTTCTCGATCTCGGCCGGATACACGTTCTCCCCACCGCGGATGATCAGGTCCGACCGGCGGGCGCTGAGCCGCAACCGTCCCTGTTCGTCGAGCTCCCCGATGTCCCCGGTGTGCAGCCAGCGGTCCTCACGGATGGCCGCGGCGGTGGCCTCGTCGTTGCCCCAGTAGCCGAGCATGACGTAGCAACCGCGCACGCAGACCTCGCCCTCCTGGCCGGGCGGAAGCTTGTTGCCGAGTGCGTCGCGGACCTCCACCTGCGTGCCGTACGTCGGCCGCCCCAGCGTCCCGGGGGAGTCGGCGAGGTCCGCGGCGGTGGCCACCGAGACGCCGGTGCAGGTCTCGGTCAGGCCGTAGCTGTTCACCAGGGTGGAGGCGAACGGAAGACCCTCACGCAACCGGCGCTGGAACGCGGTCGAGGAGGGCGCGGAGGCGAGGGAGAAGTCCCTCAGTGACGAGAGGTCGTGCTCTCCGGGGTCGCCGTGCTCCAGCATCTTCGCGGCCATCGTCGGCACCGCACCCCAGTTGGTGACCGACTCGTCGTTGATCAGCTGGTAGATCTTCTCCACGTCGAAGGCGCCCTGGTGCAGCACGACCTTGCTCCCGGTGGCCAGGCGGGGGACAGCCAGGTTGTGCAGGCTGGCGATGTGGAAGAGCGGCATCGCCAGAAGATAGGCCCGGTCAGTGCCGGCGACCGGTGCGCCGAACGCTGCCCAGAGCGCGTCGTTCATCCGGTGGTATTCCACCACCGCGAGCACGTTGCGATGCGTGTGGGTCGCCCCCTTGGGCCGGCCCGAGGTGCCGGAGGTGAACAGGATCACTGCAGGGTCGTCCTCGGCCACGTCGGCGACGGGCAAGGATGCGTCCGGGTGTGCGGCCAGCAGCCGCGGCAGATCTTCCTCGACCGTGAGCACTGTGAGACCGAGGTCGCGCAGTGCCGGAGCCCGCTTTGCGTCGGCGACGGCGATCGAGGGGGTGGTCAGGGAGACCCCGTGCTCGGTCTCCCGCGCGGTCCACCACGCGTTGAAGCCGACGGCGACGGCGCCGATGGAGACGATGGCCCAGAACGCCTGGATCCACTCCGGGGAGTTGGCGGCGCTGATGGCCACCCGGTCGCCCTTGCCGATGCCGTGCTCCTCCCGGAGCACCTTGGCAAGTGACGAGACGCGCGCGGCGTGCCCGGCGAAGGTCAGTCGCGAGTCAGCGGTGACGATGTAGTCACGGTCGCCATGCTCCACCGAGCCGGCCAGCACCTCGTGCAGGGCGAACTGCCGGTTGCGGTAGACCGGGAGGCGGGTGCCGAGCACCTCCTCCTCGACCATCTCGAACGGTCCGCCGGGCCCGGTGAGTTGACCGTAGACAGCCATCGGATCGCTGCTCGTTGTCATCGTGGTGCTCCTGGCTCTCGGACTGGCTCTGGGACTGGGCTCGGGCTCGGGTCTGGGTTCGGGGACGACGGACCCGGATGGTGGGGTGGCGTTCAGGGTTTCAGTGTGCGTGGTTCGTGACCGTGGACACAGTCGCTTCTCCCAATGAGCGGGATGCCCTGCGCGCCCCGACGGGCATGGTCGTCACTGGCCAGGAACCGACATGGCGCCGCAGACAGGAGGAGCCCAGCCCAGCGTCCGTGTCCTGTTCGTCGCGTCGGCCAGGGCTGCGGACACGTCCTCGGGGAACGCAGCCGTACGGCGGGTCCCCAGGTCGACGTGGACGGAGATGATCTCCAGGGTGTTGGCGAGGCGTCCGCGGCCGGCGTCGAGCAGATAGCACATCTTGTGCATCACCTTCGCGGAGCAGGCGATCACCTGGCCGTGGACGGTGAGCTGATCGCCCAGGCGCAACTCCGAGTGGTAGCCGAGGTGGTGCTCCACAGTGAAGATCCCCAGCCCCCGTTCGTCACGATAGGCGTCGTCGATGCCCAGGTCGCGCACCATCCGGTCAGCGCCCCGGGCCGCGAGGTCGAGGTAGTGCAGGACGTTCATGTGCCCGTTGAAATCGATCAGGTCGTCGCCGACCACCGAGCTGTGGTGGACGGGCAACATTCGCACCTGCTCGACGGAGGGAAGGGGAGCCCGGTTCATCCCTGGTCCCTGCTGAAGCCGGTGAGGAAGAGCGCGATCATGTGGTCCCCGAACTCCTCACGGGTGTGGCTGTGCCGGTTGGGCCAGTGCCGACTCGCCCACAGGGCGTCACGCACCGCGCGGTAGAAGGTCTCGGCGGGGATGTCGTCGCGGAAGGTGCCCCCTGCCACGCCGGCCTCGATCGCGTCCATCCAGTAGGAGCGCACCTCGCGGGAGGCCTGGTCCACGCTCTCCAGGAGGCCGTGCTCACGCAGATATCTACGGTCCTGCTGATAGATGGCGGTGGGGTTGGGGT
>JAKDNC010000609.1 GCA_030452025.1 Nocardioides sp.
CTCGAGATGCGGAACCCCGGGATGGTGGCTCGGTTCCAATGCGACGGTTCGCAGTGTCGTGGAGCCGTCCCTCTCCTTCCTCCGGGCGCTGCCGCCACTGGGTTACATCGGTCTGCTGATCGTGTGGTTCGGGATCGGCGACCAGTCGAAGGTGATCCTCCTCTTCCTCGCGGCATTCCCGACCGTGGCCGTCGCCACCCTGCTCGGCGTCACCGGTGTGCGCCAGGACTGGATCCGTGCGGCGACGTCGCTGGGCGCTTCCCGGGTGCAGGTGTTCCGCACCGTGCTGCTGCCGGCCGCCCTCCCGGAGATCATCAGCGGCTCCCGCGTGGCCGCCGGACTGTGTTGGTCCGCCATCGTCGCTGCGGAGATGAACGACGGTATTCCCGGCATCGGCGGGCTCGCCTACATCTCGGGCACCCAGCTCGACACCTCTCTGACGATCGCCTGCATCATCGTCATCGGTGTCGCGGCACTGATCGTGGACAAACTACTCCTGGCCGTCGAAGCCCGGTACTCACCCTGGAGGACAAAACAGTGACCATCCGCAGAACGGCCGCGCTGTGCGCGGCGGTCCTCCTCACGTCCGTGGCCGGATGTGTGGGCCCGCCGGCGAGCGAAGGGGAGGACAGGGGAGAGGACGCGACGTGTCCCGTGAAACCTTCCGAGGCCTCCGGGTCGGTCCGCGTCGGCTACCTCGGCGGTCCGGCCACGGACCTCTACACGGAGGCGACGGGTCTCGCCGAGGCGTGCCTGCCGAACGCGGAGATCGACTGGACACGCTATCCGACGGGTCAGGACATCGTCCAGGGCTTCGCGGCCGGTTCAGTGGACCTCGCCGCACTGGGTTCGACCCCCACCACGAAGGCGCTCAGTGAACCGCTCGATCTGGACGTGTCGGTGGTCCAGGCGAACTCGGTGATCGGAACGACCGAGGCTCTGGTGGCGAAGGACGCCAGCTCGATCAAGGACCTGAAGGGTGCCCGCATCGCCGTACCCTTCTCGTCGCCGGCGCACTACTCGCTCCTCAACGCTCTCATCGACGCCGGACTCGACCCGTCCCGGGACGTGGAGATCACCAACATCTCCCCGGACAAGCTGCCCGCAGCGTGGAAGTCCGACCGGATCGACGCCGCCTACGTGTGGGATCCGACCTTGCAGGAGTTGAAGGACGGCACCGGTGGAACGACCCCCGGTACGGTGCTCACTGACTCCGAGGAGCAGGCGGCGGCGGGCCATGCGACCTACAACGTGTCCCTGGCGTCCAACCCGTGGTCCGAGGCGAATCCGGAGCTCTTGTCGACATGGCTGGAACTGGAGTCCTGGATCGCCGACCGGACCGGGGAGCTGGATGACTTCGTGTCGGTGAACGCCACCGCGTCCGGGATGGACGAGGAGGCGGCGGAGCTCCAGGTGGACGGTCAGCGGTTCATCCGCGGGGACGAGCAGAGTGAATACCTCGGCGACGTCGCCGAGGCCTTGCATTCCACCGCGCAGTTCCTCGTGGAGCAGGGCGACATACCGAGTGCGAAGCAGGACTACTCCGACGTGGTCCGCACAGACCTGTGGGAGGACGGCAAATGATCGAGTTGAAGAGTGTCGGTGAGATCTACCGGACGCAGAGTGGGGGAGAGGTCGAGGCGCTGCGTGACATCTCGCTGCGCTTCGAGGACGGCGAGATCGTCTGCCTCGTGGGGCCGTCCGGCTGCGGGAAGTCGACGTTGCTGCGACTGCTGGCTGGCTTCCTGGAGCCGAGTTCCGGGCTGGTGGAGGTCGACGGGAGCAAGATCGGTGGACCGGGCACGGAGAGGGCAGTGGTCTTCCAGCAGCCGACGTTGTTCCCGTGGTACTCCGTGCGGGAGAACACGAGGCTGGCCCACCGGTACTCAGGAAGTGAGGAGCAGTCCGCGCGTGCCGATGAGTTGCTCGCACTCGTCGGTCTCGAGGATGCCGCCGATCGTCTGCCTCATGAACTGTCCGGTGGCATGCAGCAGCGAGCCCAGATTGCGCGGGTTCTGGCGGCTGGACCGGAGCATGTGTTGATGGATGAGCCTTTCGGCGCACTGGATCCCTTCACCCGCGAGCAGTTGCAGGCTGAGCTACTGCGTGTGTGGGCCACGGCGTTTCCCTCCGTCGTCTTCGTGACGCACAGTGTCGAGGAGGCGCTCTTGTTGGGCCATCGGGTGATCGTGATGGCGGGAGGTCCGGGCAGGGTGTTGGAGGAAGTCGCGGTCCCTGAATCGCTGCGGGTGGATGTGGACGCAGATGTTCCACGTGAAACCATCCAGGCACGCCTTCGGGAACTGTCGACGAATCCGGAGATCGTGGATCTTCGCCGCCAGGTCACCGAGCTCATATCCTCGGTCAGTCAGATCTGATTCTCAGGACCGGTCCGCCGGCGGTGGTGGTGTAGTGGTCGTTGGCCGGGCCGATCCAGTGGATGGTGACCCCGTCGTCCTCGGTGGAGCACGACCACCGTCTCTGCGTCTTCAACTTGTGGTGGTGGCGGCAGAGTAGGTGGCCCTTCGCCACGGAGGTGGGACCGTTGCTCGTGGGGTCCGTGTGCGGACTGTTCTCGATGTGGTCGAACTGGCACTGG
>JAKDNC010000610.1 GCA_030452025.1 Nocardioides sp.
GCCACGGTCTCCTCCTGGGGGGTTCGGGGCGCCAGTCGAGAGCCGATCGCCGCCGCCGAGGGATCGGGAAGTGCTGCCTCGTCGACCTTGCCGTGGGGTGTCAGAGGCACCTCGTCGATGACGACGATGCGCGTGGGAACCATGTAGCTCGGCAGGGTCGAACGCGCGTGGCGTCGGGTGTCGTCGGCGAGGACCTCCTGAGGCTCTGCCCTCGGCGATGCCGCGTCACCCGCCTCGACTCTGTCACTCGCCTCGGCCCGGTCGGCGACGATGTAGCCGATGAGCTGCATGCTCGCGGGATCATCGCCGAAGGGGCGAACGAGTGCGTCCTTGACTCCGGTGGTGGAGCGCAGGGCGCGTTCGACCTCGCCGAGTTCGACTCGGAAACCGCGAAGCTGGATCTGACTGTCACTGCGCCCGAGGAAGCTCAGCTGCCCGTTCCGGTCACGCACGACGAGGTCTCCGGTGCGGTACATGCGCTCGCCGGCGGAGCCGAAGGGGTCGGCGAGGAAGCGTTCGGCGCTCAGTCCCGGACGCCCACGGTATCCGTGTGCGAGTTGGGGCCCTGCGAGATAGAGCTCTCCGGTCGTCCCGGCGGGCACATGGTGCAGTCGATCGTCGAGCACATAGCCGCGCATGTGCGTCAGCGGCGAGCCGAGCACCGGTGTCGGCGAGGAGGAGACAGGGCCCGCGATGACGTCGACAGTGGTCTCGGTGGGGCCGTAGAGATTGTGCGCGGTGATGCCGGGCTGGTCGCGCAGCCACTCCCAGAGGCCCCCGTCGATCGCCTCACCGCCGAGGGCCACCGTGAGGGTGGTGCCGGCAGCTGCCGCCTCCTCGAGCAGGCGGAGGAAATCCGGTTCGGTCTTGAGCTGACGCAGGTAGCTGGGAGTCGTCTCCCAGAACCCGATGCCCAGGCGCAGGAGATCGTGCGCCAGCTGCTGTGGATCGCGTTGGACCTGTTCGGAGGCGATGTGGAGCTGGTGCCCCACAATCATCCACAGCAGAGGATCCCATGCGGCATCGAACCCGATTCCGGTGGTGTGGGCCACAGCGATCTGTTCGCCTGCGGACGACGGAGTCGCCAGATAGGTTCCGCGATGGGAGGCGAGCAGGTTCGCGAGTCCACAATGACCGACCTGGACGCCCTTGGGCCGACCGGTCGAACCGGAGGTGAAGGTGACATAGGCGGTCGGATCGGACTGCGGTGTTCGAGGTGAGAGCTCCACCTTCGCTGCGGGGACCGGGGGAGCGGCGTTCGTCGCACCGGTGGCCGGTGAGACCTCGATGACTGTCGGGGTGATTCCGGCATCGGCGAGAAGCGGGGCGAGCGCCACGGTGGTTCCGGTTTCGGCCACGACGATGACCGGTTGCGCATCGGACAGGATTGCGGTGGTGCGCCCGATCGGATAGTCGATGTCGATCGGATTGTAGGCGGCCCCGGATTTGAGCACGGCCAGGGTGGCGACGATGATGCCCACCCCGCGGCTCAGACGAACCGAGATCACGGCACCGGGGCTGGCGCCGGCGTCGATGAGTGCGTGTGCGAGCCGGTCAGAGGCCTCGTCGAGTTCACGAAACGACAGTGCGACGTCAGCCTGCTGGGCTGCAGCGGCATCGGGCATCCGGGCCACTGTGCTAGCGAAGACGGCGAGGATCAGCGGCGCCGAGGTGGTGGGGACGGGACCGGCGAGGTCATCGATGGCCTGCTCCACCTCGGCGGGGCCCAGAAGGCAGATGTCATGGATCGGACGATCCGGAGCGCTCACCGCTTCGTCGACGAACCGAGAGAACCTCGCACAGACCTCGGCGATGGTCTCGGTGTCGAACATCGAGGAGTTGAAGTCGAGCACCACATCCAGACCCGCCCCGGGGGCACCCTGGCGGAAGGTGAACGAGAGGTCGAACTTGGCGTCTCCGGTCTCGACTTCCGGTTCGATGCTCGTGTCGACTCCCGGGAGGTCAAGGTTCGGCGCAGCCGAGCTCTCCAGGGACAGCATGGTCTGGAACAGCGGATGACGTCCCAGCTCACGGGGCGGATTGAGGGATTCGACGAGGCGCTCGAACGGCACATCGTCGAGTTCCAATGCGTCGATCACCGCGGTCCGGGTGCGTGCCAGAAGCGTGCGCAGATCGGGCTGGGCGGAGACATCGCTGCGAATCGGGACGGTGTTGACGAAGAGTCCGACGATGTCTTCGAGTTCCGGGTCCAAGCGACCGGCGCTGGGAGAGCCGATGACGACGTCTTCGCTGCCGGCGAGCCTGCCGAGGAATCCGGCGAGCACGGAGTGCAGCGCCATGAACAGGCTGGCGCCGTTGTCCGCGGCGAGCCCGGCCAGACGCTGTGTCGTGCGGTCGCCGAGGCTGAAGTGATGGTGGCGCCCGGATTGCCGAGCAGTCTGTGGGCGTGGCCGATCCGAGGGCAGGGGGAGTTCGGTCGGTATTCCCTCGAGGTGGTCACGCCAGATCTGGAGTTTGTGGTCCAGCAGCGAATCCTGTGCATCCGGACGCTGCTGTCCCCCGACAATCGGACGCTGCCGTCCCTCGAGTGTGTGGCGCTGCCACAGGGCGAAGTCGGCGTATTGGACGTCGAGGGTG
>JAKDNC010000611.1 GCA_030452025.1 Nocardioides sp.
CGAGAACCTGGGCGACGGCTTCTACTGGCTGTTCTCCTCGCTCACCGGGAGCCACACGTTCGAAGCGACGTACAAGGGTTACAAGTCGGTGAGCGCGAATGTCGACGTGGCCGCGGACTCGACGACCCGCCAGGACTTCGAACTCTCCGCGGGCCACGTGGTCGTCGACCGGACCTCGATCTCGGTCCAGAAGAGGCTCGGCAAGTCGCCGGTCACCAAGAAGTTCAAGGTGACCAACGACGGCGAGGTGCCGGTCAACCTCGACTTCACCGAGGGCAAGGGCGGCTTCGAGATGCTCGGTGCAGACGGATCGCGCACGAACAGGAAGAAGCTGCTAGCCAAGGAAGGTGCACCACTACAGGAGAACAAGGTGGACACATCGTTCGCCAAGCAGGCGAAGTCGTCGATGACGACGAACAAGAAGCCTGACGTGAGCGGTCCGCAGGAGGACCCGTGGACCGACATCGCGGACTTCGGTGCGACGGTGATGGACAACCGCACGGTCTACGCCGACGGCGTCGCCTACTCGATCGCCGGTGGCGACGGCACGGCCTCGACCAACACCATGGCCGCCTACGACCCGTCGACCCTGACGTGGACCTCGAAGTCTCCGCTCCCGGAGGCCCGCAACGCGGTGGCCGCCGGAGTGGTCGACGACCAGGTCATCGTCAGTGGTGGTTGGGCGGATGCCGGTCCTTCGGCCAGCACCTGGTCCTACGACCCGGCTGCCGATGCCTGGACCGCGATGGCCGACTCACCGCTGTCGCTGGCTGCTTCAGGCCAGGCCGTCGTTGACGACAAGGTGTACGTCGTCGGTGGCTGCACCACGGCCAGCTGCACGCCCATGTCGAGCAAGGTTGCGGCCTACGACCCGGCGAGTGACAGCTGGACCCAGCTGGCCGACTACCCGGTCGCAGCGGCGTTCATCTCCTGTGGCGGAATCGACGGAATGGTCTACTGCGCCGGCGGCAACGACGGTGCGGACGGCACGGCATCTGCCTACGTCTATGACCCGGGCGCCGACGCCTGGACCGCGATCCCGGACGCACCGTCCGACTCGTGGGCCAGCCAGTACGCCGTCGCGAACGGCACGCTGGTCATCAACGGTGGGGTCCAGGCAACCGCGGTGACCAACCGCACCTTCGCCTACGACCCGGCCGCTGAAGAGTGGATCGACCTGCCGAACTCCAACACCGCACGCTACCGCGGCTCCGCATCCTGTGGCGTCTACAAGGTGGGCGGATCGTTGGGTGGCTTCACGGCCACGGTGGACAGCGAAATGCTGCCTGGCATGGAGGATTGTGGTGGCAGCGCTGCGGACGTCGAGTGGATGGAGGTCTCTCCCGCCGTCGCGATCTTGGCGCCCGGACAGAGCGTCAAGGTGAAGGTGACCATGGACCCGAACGTCGCCCAGCCGGGCACGTACACCGCATCCGTGGGGATCAAGGAGGACACCCCCTTCAAGGTCGAGCCAGTGGCCGTCACCATGCCGGTCAAGCCCCCGAAGCGTTGGGGCAAACTGGCCGGCACCGTCTCCGGAACCACCTGTGACGGAGCCACCGCACCGATCCCCGGTGCGACCGTGCAGGCCAATTCCGGCGACGACCTGTCGTGGACCTTCGAGACCGCGACCGACGGGACCTATGCCCGCTGGTTCGACGCGATCTACAGCCCGTTGCAGCTGATCGGGGCGAAGGACGGCTTCATGCCGATGGCGCAGAAGGTGAAGCTCAAGAAGGGCCGGACCGCCAACGGCGACTTCAACCTGAAGGAGCCCGGCTGCTAATTCGCACCACAGTTGGTTCGCACCACAGGCGGGCCCGTCCCGGGATCATCCCCTCGGGACGGGCCCGACTGCGTCGTGTGCTGAACAGACCACGGGCAGGCACCCGTCGAGTGACTGCCGCCACAGTGCACAAACCATGATCGGGACTAGCCTGTGACGTGGTCCGGGGACTCCACACGGGAGCCTCGAGAGCACACCAGGAGTTGCACCATGAGCGAGAGCACGGAGACCACCGCGCCGTACGGCACCGGCCCGGCCACGTCAGACCGAAGCGCCAAACCGGTGAAGCGGGTCCGCACCCACCACCTTCGCGAGATGAAGGAACGCGGCGAGAAGATCGCCATGCTCACCGCGTACGACATGTACACCGCCGCGACCTTCGACGAGGCCGGCATCGACATGCTGCTCGTCGGTGACAGTGCGTCGAACAACGTCCTGGGCAACGAGACCTCCCTGCCGATCACCGTCGACGAGCTGATCCCGCTCACCCGCGCGGTGAGCCGCAGTGCCAAGCGCGCGCTCGTCGTTGCCGACCTGCCCTTCGGCTCCTACCAGGCCTCGCCGGAGCAGGGCTACCTCACCGCCGTCCGCTTCATGAAGGAAGCCGGCGCGCACTGCGTGAAGCTCGAGGGCGGCGAGGAGATCGCCCCCGTCATCGAGAAGCTCACCCGGGGTGGCATCCCGGTCGTCGCACACATCGGCTTCACCCCGCAGAGCGAGCACACTCTCGGTGGATACCGGGTGCAGGGCCGCGGGGAACGTCCCGGCCTTGACATCGGTGGCGTACTCCTGGGCCGCAGAGAGGAGTA
>JAKDNC010000612.1 GCA_030452025.1 Nocardioides sp.
ACCCCCTTTTCGGCTGGGTGGTATTCGACGCCCACACCCTCACCGCCGCCGGGGGCGCCCCGGCCGCGCTGCGCATCCTGGGCGACGAGCTCCCGGTCAACGTCGTCGTGTTCGTCGAGGGCGAGGAAGAGGTCGGCTCCGAGTCACTGCCGGCCTTCCTGGAGGAGTACAAGCACCTGCTCGAGGCCGACGTCATCGTGATCGCCGACTCCAGCAACTGGGACATCGGCGTCCCGGCGCTGACCACCAGCCTCCGCGGCCTGGTCCGTGCCGACTTGGAGGTCCGCACCCTCACCCACGCCGTCCACTCCGGCATGTGGGGCGGCCTCGCGCCTGACGCCCTGATCGCGCTCAGTCGCCTGATCGCCTCCTTGCACGACGACGAGGGCAACGTGGCCGTCGAGGGTCTCCATTCCGGTCCGGCTGCCGACGTCGACTACCCCGAGGAGCGTCTGCGGGCAGAGTCCGGCGCGGTCCCCGGCATCGAGTGGATCGGCAGCGGCAGCGCCGTCGAGCGGCTGTGGACCAAGCCGTCGCTGAGCATCACCGGCCTTGACGCACCGAAGGTCGATGGCGCCAGCAACACCCTCGTTGCCGCAGCCCGGGCCAAGATCTCCCTACGGATCGCCCCGGGCGACACCTCCGCCAACGCGGTCGAGTGCCTGCGCAGCCACGTCGAGAAGAACGTCCCTTGGGGAGCCGAGCATTCGCTCACCGTTGTCGACACCGGCGAGGCGACCCAGATCGACGCGACCGGGCCGGCGTACGACGTGGCACGCCAGGCGTTCACGCAGGCCTGGGACGGCACCGCCCCGGTGGACATGGGTGTGGGTGGATCGATCCCGTTCATCGCTGCGTTCCTCGAGGCGTTCCCGCAGGCCAGCGTCCTGGTCACCGGCGTCGAGGACCCGGACACCCGCGCCCACGGCGCCAACGAGGGCCTCCACCTCGCCGAGTTCGAACGGGTCTGCGTCGCCGAGGCGCCGCTCCTGACGAACCTGGCCGATTGAAGCCGATCCGATGGGTGACCCCACCGCGCTCGCCGGATTCCTGGCGGTGCACCGCAGCGCCAGTGTGCTGAGCCTGACCGACCGGCTGGTCACCACGATCGTCGAGGACAACCCGGGGTACGACGCAGCCGACGTCGTGCCCCGGGAGGACCTGCATCGCTCCTGCCACGACAACATCGTCCGGATCCTCGAGCTGCTCGCCTTCCGGGTGGCGGGGGAGAACCCGTCCGTCGACGGCCCCTATTTCGACGCCGCCCGCGCCACCGGCACCCGCCGGGCAGAGCAGGGCCTGCCGCTGGACGACGTACTCCGCTCGTTCCGGATGGGTGGGCGGCTGATCTGGGAGGACCTGATCGCCCAGGCTGGTCCGGTCGGGATGCTCGACGGCGACGGACTGCGCATCGTCGGCACCGAGCTGTGGCAGGCGGTCGACGAGACCTCGGCCCAGGTCGCGGTCGCCTACCACACGACACAGCGGCTCCAGGTTCGCGCCGACGAGGCACGACGCGCGGCCCTCTGGGAGGGGCTGCTGTCCGGACGCGGGACCGAACCCGGCTTCGTGCTCGAAGCTGCCCGTGCCCTGGGTCTCTCACCCGACGGACCCATCGCGGTGGCCGCGATCAACCACCCGGCACCGGACGGCACCTTCGCCGAGGGCATTGCCCACAAGCTGCGCACCCGGGGCGTGCGCTCGACCTGGCAGCATCGCTCCGGCCGTCAGGTGGGTGTGCTCGAGCTGGCCTCGCCGGACATCGGCCCGAGCCTGGAGGTGCTGCGCGGCTGGGGCGGCGTGCCGGTGGGGCTGTCCTCCGTGGTCGGCGGGCTCAGCGAGACCGGGGTGGCGCTGCGGGAGGCGATGCTGGCGCTGCGGACCGTGCCGCCCGACAGTCCTGACGCGGTCTGCTACCAGGACCGACTCCCTGATGCCCTGTTGCTCAGCTCGCCGGAGGTCGCCGACCGGCTGGTGACGCTCTGGCTCGGGCCGCTGCTGGCCCTTCCCGGTCGCGAGCACACGACCTTGCTGGCCACGCTCGAGCTCTGGGTGGCCAGCGGCGGATCGGCGAGTCGCACCGCGGCGCTGGTGCCCTGCCACCGCAACACGGTGGTCAACCGGATTCGCCGGGTGGTCGAGGTGACCGGCCACGACCTCGTCGAAGGACCCCCGCCTGTGGGGCTCTCGCTCGCGCTGCGGATGTGGCGGCTCTCCAGCCACGGCTGAGGGCGCAGGCCCTCGAACGCGGCCGTTTTGTGCAGGCTGCACAACGAGTCGCGTCATCTCTGGTGCGTGCGGGCATGGCATAGGCACGTGACTGCCGTCACGCTTTCTCGTTGGGGAGGGAGACCGCCACTTGCGGGAGTCCGGTTGAGGGACCGGAGCCCGCGCTGAGGAGGACTCCCATGTCGAAGCAATCGGGTAGCACGGATTCGGGCACGGTCACCGCCGGCGAGCCCGGTCCAGCACGACGCGACGCACGCGGCGACGGCGCGCCGCAGGGAGCCGAGCGGGAACCCGCCGGTGGCCTGGGGCGACGTCGGTTCCTCGGCTTCGTGCTGGGAGGTACGACCCTGATGGCCGCTGCCGAC
>JAKDNC010000613.1 GCA_030452025.1 Nocardioides sp.
ACGGTGGTGCGCAGCGGCGCACCCCGCACCACCGCGAGCGCCAGGACCGAGACGGCCGCGATGAGAGCGGCGATCATGAAGACGGGACCGAAAGCGTCGGCGTAGGCAGTGTGGAAGACCTCCTGCACCTGCGCGGGCAGACCGCTGATGTCGAGCTGAGTCTCGTCCGAGCCCCCCGAGATCGCGTCTGGGTCGACTCCCCTCTCGGCCAGCCCCTGGGTGATGTTCGTCCCGACCCTGCTGGTCAGCACGGCCCCGAGAATGGACACTCCGATGGCACCGGCGAGCGACCGGAAGAACGAGATGGCCGCCGATGCGGCTCCGACATCGCCGACGTCGACGGTGTTTTGAACAGCCAGAACTACATTCTGCACCAGGGTCCCGACGCCCAGGCCCAACAACGTCATGAAGATGGCGACCGACAGGTACGACGTCTCGTGGTCGATGGTGCCCAGTCCGACGAGTCCGATGAGCATGACCACGCTGCCGATCATCATCACCGGCTTCCACCGGCCGGTGCGGCTGACGACCTGGCCACCGACCGTCGCCGAGAGAGTCTGGGCAATGATGATCGGGATCGTCATCAGGCCGGCTCGGGTCGGTGTCACACCGACGCCGAGTTGGAAGTACTGGGTAAGGAAGACCCCGGAGCCGAACATGCCAACACCGGCCCCGACGCTCGCCACGATCATCCATGCTGCGGTCTTGTTGCGCAGCACGCGGATCGGAATCATCGGTTGCGGTGCAACCAGCTCGACCCGGACCGCGAGAGCTGCCACGATCACGAAAGCGATCAAGAACGCACCCGACTGCCAGGAGACCCAGTCATAGTCGCCTCCCGCGAAGGTCACCCACAGCATCGGTAGCGCCGCCGCGGCGACGATCAGCACGCTGCCGAGGTAGTCGATCACGATGTCATCGCGCTTGGTGGTCGGGAGGTGCAGCTTCAGCTGGAGCAGCACCAGCGCCATCACGGCCAGCGGGACGCTCACGAAGAAGCACCAGCGCCACCCCAGGGTGTCGGTGATCAACCCGCCGAGCAGTGGGCCGGAGACGGTTGCCACTGCCATCACAGCACCCATGTAGCCGGCATATCGGCCACGCTCGCGCGGCGCGATCATCGATCCCATGATCGACTGCACCAATGCCATCAGGCCGCCCATGGCGATTCCCTGGATGGCTCGCGCGACGATCATCGCGCCGATCGTGGTCGAGAGTCCGGCAGCCACCGACCCCACCACGAACATGACGATCGCAACCTGGGTCAGGATCTTCTTGTCGAACAAGTCCGACAACTTGCCCCAGATCGGCGTGATCACGGTCATCGACAACAGGCTGACAGTGATGACCCATGTGTACTGCCGCTGAGTGCCATGCAGGTCCGCGATGATAGAGGGGAGGGCAGTCGACACAATGGTCGTCGAGATCAACGCCGTGAACAGGGCCGCCAGCAGCCCCGTCATCACCTGCAAGATCTCCCGATGCGAATACTCTCCTGGAGCGGCACCCACTGTCGCTGTGGACTCGGACACCGTCATCGGCACTCCTCTTCCTCGTTCTTCGTTTCGCGCAAGCCACGCATCTGCCCTGCCGTTTCGGATCCGGATGGCTGGGTCACCTCGCACAGGTGGTTGTTCAACCTCTCGAGGATGCTGAGCGCTTGCGTCCCATCTGCCTGCGACCAATCGGCCAGCGCCTCGGCGAACTTGCGGACTGTCCCACTCTCGCTCTCGGTGAGCTTCGCTCGTCCGCGGTCCGTGATCGATACGAGACAGGCCCGGGCGTCCTGTGGGTCGATGCCCCGTTCGACCATGCCGTCCGCCTCGAGGGTGTCGATCGTCCGGGAAGCAACGGGCGCGGAGACGAGAAGGCGATGGGCCAGCTCCCCCGGGCGAGCGTCCTGGTCACGCAAGTGCTGCAGGAAGCCGAACCTGGTGCCGCTGACGCCTTCGTCTCCGCTGCGCTGGCCCGCAGTCCTGAACGTCCGGCTGACTTGCACCATCTCGGACAGGATCCGGCCCGCCATGTCGTCGTCGATCACGATCTCGCTCCCACCGCATAGTTCCATATTCATTGCTTGCGGTAAGTAACCATATCCGAGACGCGCGCCACCTGGACACCCCCTCCCCAGTCCGCCCTCCTTCACATGAGGCGTTGCGTCGATCGATAGACCCTGTGCGCCTGCCGGACCCGAGACTCACCGCCCACGCCGCTTCAGTCCCCCCCCCGGCCGGTGCCGTAGGCCCACATCGCGATCTCGACCCTGTTGCGCGCGCCGATCTTGGTCAACAGGCTCGCGACGTGGGTCGGTACTCAGCGAGCTCCTCGACCCCAATCAGGGGCTCGAGCCCCAGTTTCGTCGTACTCATACTCATGCCCAACAGGTGTGCGAGCACTGCCGAGCGAGCACGAAACGACCGGAACCAGGCGGCACGGTTTCGAGGCTCGCTGCGCTCGCAGCTCAACCAACGGCGCAATGTATGGGTAAACGATGGGATCGCATGATTCCCCCAAAGAAAAAGTCCAGGTCAACCTGTGGCTGACCTGGACTTTCTTTGTAGCGGGGGCAGGATTTGAACCTGCGACCTCTGGG
>JAKDNC010000614.1 GCA_030452025.1 Nocardioides sp.
TGAGCTGGGGGAGGGCGTCTCGACGACCGCCACCATGGCGACGAGAACCACGACAGTGACGCGGATTATGCGGGCGCGCAGCTCACGCAGGTGATCGGACACGGCCATGCGGCCGTCACTGCCGACGGCGTGCTTGGGGGTGCCCCTGAGCACATCGACGGCACCGGAGAGAGACACGAAAGGTTCGCCTGGGGGTCGTGGATCAGTTGGTGGTGTCGCGATGCGTCTCGGGCGAGACAGTCGGGTCTCCCTCGGCGCGCTCGTCCGGAGACTTCAATTCGGCGGCGGAACCCTTACTCTCCGAGGAGCTGTCCTCGTCCTCGTCATCGTCATCGATCAGGCCCTTGGTCTCGGCCTTGAAGATGCGCAGGGCACGCCCTGTTCCGCGCGCGAGCTCGGGCAGCTTGGCGGCACCGAAGAACATCAGGATGACCAGGAGGATGAGCGCGATCTCCCAGGGGCCGGGGCTGCCGATGAGCGGGTACATCATGTGTTCCTCACCTTGACGATTGGTTCGTGATCCATCGTACGCGCTCTCACTGATACAGCCTGAGCGCATCCTGTGCGGCGGCCGCGTACGCGTCGGCGTACTCCTGTGGGGACAGCACGGTGACATGAGGCGCGAGCCGGAGCAACAGCCGGTTCAGCCAACGCTCGTCGGCCACGCGGAGGGTGACCTCCAGTCGTCCGCGGGCGCGCTCCTTGGTCGACTCCACCGGGTAGTACTCCGCCACCCAGCGGGCCTCCGGCTTGAGGCGGAGGGTGACCAGGGGTGCATCGGGTGAGGGCGTGAAGAGTCGGTCGGTCAAGCTGAGCGGCTCGACCTCCGGATGCTCGTCGGCCGAGGATTCGAGCACCCGCGCGTCGACGATGCGGTCGATGCGGAAGAGCCGGCGTCCGTTGGCCAGGTGGCACCACGCCTGGAGGTACGACGCCCCCTCGCGGTCCACGACCTCGAGCGGGTCGACGGTGCGTTCGGTGTTCTCATCACGCGCCGGGACATAGTAGGTCAGCTGGACCTGTCTGCGGTCTGTGCAGGCCCGGGTCAGTGTGGACCGCGTCTCGCCGATCCCACGCTGCTGCTCGGGAACGTGGACTTCGACCCTGCCCTCCTCGGCGACTGCCTCGATCTTGGCCAGAGCCCCGTCGAGGCTCTGCAGGGTCTCCCCCTGCGCTGACTCGCGCAGGGTGCGCAGTGCAACCGTGATCGCTGATGCCTCGGCTGCGGAGAGTCGCAGCGGAGTGCTCAGGTAGTCCGCGTTGTGGATGCGGATGAGGCCGTCCTCATCGAGGACTTCGAGATCGACCTCGATCAAGTCCCCGGGCATCCAGCCCGGCCAGCCGCAGTAGATCAGCACGCGCAGGTCGGTGACCAGCTGCTCGGGATCCATGCCCAGTGCGGTGGCTGCAGCCTCGACGGACATCTCGCCCTCGCGTCGGATCATCGGGACCAGGGCCAGCAGTCGGCCGACCTGTTCCTTGGCGCCGGTGGTCATCGGCTCACCACCTCACTCAGGCGGGTGATTGCCAGCTCACGGGCCTCCTGCGGCGCCTCGATACACGCATCGTGACCGAAGACGAGCACGTCGTCGACCAGGTTGGCCGGCGAGGAATAGGCGACGCGCAGCCGGTCCCATCCGGTCTCCGTGTCCGGTCCGGGGACGCCGGCCTCGACTTCGGTCGCAGTACGACGCAGGCTCAGCGCAGCGTCGGAGCGAACGAGGACCAGTGCGGTCTCAGTGGCCGGGGCGGGTGAGAGCGAGCGCGTCAGGTCGCGAAGGTTGATGCCCGCGGGGATGTCGTAGGCGCCGGCCTTGCCGTTGCGGCTGACCTTGCCACGGACGCGCGAGAGCCGGAACAGCCGGGGCTCGCCACGGTCGGTGTCCTGGCCCACGACGTACCACCGGCCCGAGGACGACACGACACCCCACGGCTCGAGATGACGGCGGGTGACCTCCTGGGAACCGGAGCGCTGGTAGTCGAAGGAGAGTCGGATGCGCTCGAGCGAGGCCTGCCAGAAGACATCGAAGTGTTCGTCGGCGACGGTGACCACCGGGGCGGCGATGTCGAGGCGGCGGCGATCGATCTCGAGGCCGGCCGCGCTCAACTTGGTGAGGGCGTCGCTGGTGGCGCCGGCGAGACCGGCGTGCTGCCACACCCGCGTGGCCAGACCGACGACGGCTGCCTCGTCGGCGGTGAGGTCGATGCCGGGCAGGGCGAAGTCGTCGGGACGGATCCGGTAGCCGACCTCGTCCCCGAAGTAGGCGTCGGTTGCCTCGGCGACGACGGGGGCGCCGAGCGCGCGGAGCTCGTCCTTGTCACGGTCGAACATCCGCTCAAAGGCGTCCTCGCTGGCCTCCCGGTAGGACGGGATGGTCTGCCGGATCCGCTGCTTGGTGATGTAGTTGCGCTGCACCAGCAGCAGGATCAGCAGGTTGAGCAGTCGCTCACTCTTGGTCACTCAAGACCTCCGGTCACCATCACTGTGCTGTCGGCTTCTTCGCCGCCTTGTTCTGGGCAGACTATTTCTTCGGGGCCGGCTTCTTCGGGTTGGGCTTCTTCGGGGCCGGCTTCTGGGCAACAGGCTGCGGC
>JAKDNC010000615.1 GCA_030452025.1 Nocardioides sp.
TCGGGTTCGGACCTGACCTGCATCCTCAACGCAGGGGCAAGCCCGACGACGCGCTCGTCTGCAGCCCGGATCCCACCGCCGACTGACGGCGTCGCGGGCCGAGGGATCGTCGACGTACACGGATTCCGCAACGGGCCCAGGGGGCAGCTCTCAGCCTCAACTCAGGCGGGTTTGGCACAGTAGGGGTGTGCACACCGCCGTGAACAAACCCCACGTCCTGGTCGTCGACGATGACCGGCCCGTCCGCGAGTCACTCCGTCGATCCCTGGAATTCAACGGGTTCAAGGTGTCGATGGCCGCCGACGGCGCCGAAGCCCTGGCCGGCATCGGCTCCATCCGGCCCGACGCCGTGGTGATGGACGTGATGATGCCGCGGCTCGACGGCATCGAGACCACGAAGGCGCTCCGCGTTGCCGGCAACGACATCCCGATCCTCGTCCTCACCGCGCGCGACGCGGTGGGTGACCGGGTCGACGGCCTCGACGCCGGAGCAGACGACTACCTCACCAAGCCGTTCGCTCTGCAGGAGTTGCTCGCCCGGATCCGTGCCCTGCTGCGCCGCGCCGTTTCTCCCGGGGAGGACGGCGACGAGTTGCTGTCCTACGCCGACCTGACCCTCGACGTCGCCAGCCGGGAGGTACGCCGCGGGGATCGCTCCATCGAGCTGACCCGCACCGAGTTCACCCTGCTCGAGATGTTCCTGCGCCGACCACGTCGGGTGCTCGAGCGCGCGTTCATCCTCGAGGAGGTCTGGGGATACGACTTCCCCACGACCGCCAACTCGCTCGAGGTGTACGTCGGCTACCTCCGCCGCAAGACCGAGGCCGAGGGTGAGCCGCGACTCCTGCACACCGTGCGCGGCGTCGGCTACGTCCTCCGCGACAACCCCTGATGACCACGCCCGGCTGGGTCCAACGGTTCGACCGACGACGTTGGCACTACCGGCGGAGCCTGGCCAGCCGGGTCATCCTGCTCACCACCTTCACCGTCGGCATCACCGTGGCCGTACTGGCGCTGGGGGCCTACGTGACTGTGCGGGTCCAGATGCAGGCCGCACTCGATGCCTCGCTGCTCAACCGCGCCGAGCGCGCCGCCAGCGAGGAGACGCTGGCCAACCTGACCCAGTCCGAGGTGCCGTCGTGGATGCTCGGCGCCGCTGACGTGCGGATGATCTTCGTGACCAAGGACAGGCACTGGCTCTCGGTCGACGGCGGCCCGACCCTCGAGCTCGGTCAGCCCGAGCTCGACGTCGCCGCCGGCAAGGACGCGCAGTCGATCCGGACCATCCGTGCCGGCGACATCCAGTACCGCGTGGTCACGGTGCCTGCCGCGGACGGCACCGCTCTGGTCCTCGCCCAGTCGCTCGACTCCCGGATGACTGTCCTGGACCGGCTCGGGATCGTGATGCTGCTCTTCGGCGTGGCCGGTGTGATCGCTGCCGGCCTCGCCGGGTGGGGCGTGGCCCGCAACGGCCTCAGGCCGGTACGCCGACTCACCTACGCGGCGGAGGAGATCGCCCGCACCGAGGACCTCAAGCCGATCACGTTCGAGGGCAACGACGAGATCGCCAGGCTGGCCTCGGCGTTCAACAGCATGCTCGCGGCGCTCGCCGCCTCGCGGGACCGGCAACGCCAGCTGATCGGCGACGCGGGCCACGAGTTGCGCACACCGCTCACCTCGTTGCGGACCAACCTCGATCTGTTGCTGCAGGCCGACCAGGCTGGAGGGATGGAGCCCGAGGCCCGGGCCGAGCTGCTCGAGGACGTGGGCGCGCAGATCGAGGAGATGACCACCCTGATCGGTGACCTGGTCGAGCTCGCCCGCGACGAGCACGCAGCCCACGTCGTGACCACGGTCAGCCTCCCCGAGATCCTCGAGCGTTGCGTGGCACGTGCCCGACGTCGCGCCCCCACGGTGAGCTTCGACGTACGCGCCGACGAGTGGTGGGTGATCGGGGAGCCCGGCACGCTCGAGCGGGCGACGATGAACCTGCTCGACAACGCTGTGAAATGGAGCCCCGAGGACGGCGTCGTGCGGGTCCGGCTGCACCACGGGACGCTCACCGTCGCCGACCAAGGGCCGGGCATCGCCGAGTCCGACCTGCCGCGCGTCTTCGACCGGTTCTACCGCTCGACCGAGTCCCGTTCGATGCCCGGCTCCGGCCTGGGCCTCTCCATAGTCCGGCAGACCGCGATCCGGCACTCCGGGTGGGTCGATGCCACCAATCTCCCCGGGTCGGGGGCCTGCCTGACGATGACACTGCCCGGCCGCTCCGAAGAACCCGCGGGTGTTTGAGACCGGACGTTTCAGTGCATGATGTCGCGCATGAGCGATGAGCACTTCGGCAGCGAGGAGAATCCCCGCACCTCGATCCGGCCACCCCACCAGCCCGGTAGCGAGCCGGGTCATCAGTTGGGCCGGCCCCCGTCCACGGCACCGTTGCCGCGTCCCGACCAGCAGCAGTGGCCGCCGCAGCAGAACCCGGGAATGGCCTCGGGTCAGGGTTACCCACCGCCGCAGCCGAACCAGCCGCCCCCGTTCCCGCCGCCGGGACAGGGGCAGCCACAGGCCTACCCAGGCC
>JAKDNC010000616.1 GCA_030452025.1 Nocardioides sp.
GGGGCTTCCGGGGGGGGCGCCGGAGCGCGGGGCGCCGGGGGGGGGGCCCCGGGGGGGGGGGGGCCCCGGGGGGGGGGGCACAACCGGGCGCCTGGTTGACCGGTTTGGTGCTACCGGCCGTGCTGGTGGTGGGGGAGGCCGGCCTCCCCAACGCGACCACGCGCGGCCTCGGCCGCGTAGACCGGGTTGGCTGCCGCCGCAGCACGCAACTGCTTACCGGTCGCCTTCACATAGCCCTGTGTAGTGGACAGCGACCGGTGACCCAGCAGCTCCATCAGCTGCACCACTCCCACGGTCGGGTTCTCTGCCAGCCGCGTGGCGAACGTGTGCCGCAGCGCGTGCACCAGGGCACCCTTCTCGCGTGTCGACTCAACCCCGGCCCGTCGATACGCGGCCTGCACCAGGTACTGCAGCCCACCGCGGCGAAGCCGTTCCCCGGCCCGGTCGACGAACAGGGGAGCGGTGGAGGGGAACCGGTCGAGCGGCTTCGCGTGCCGCGGCAGCGCCCTGCGGGTGGGCTGTTTGGGGAACCGTGTGCGTCGGGACTCCAAGTAGGTGTTCAGTACCTCTTCCAACCCGGGCTCGATCGGCACGGTCCGGTCGGCGTCACCCTTCCCGCGGATGCGAAGCCGCCTGCCTTGCGGGTCGCCGGACAGGGACCCGATGTTGAGGTCAAGCAGCTCTTGTAGTCGAGCTCCGGTGACCAAGGCGGTGAACACCACAGCCAGGTCTCGCTCCGGCCACGGATCCCGCCCGACGGTGACGCCGTCGAAGAGCGCCTGCAGTAGACGGTCGGTGGCCTCGGCGTCGAGTGGCTTCGGGGCACGCCTTGGGGCTGCCGGCCGGGCGACCCCGCCCATTGGGTTGCCTTCGACCAGCCCTTCGGTGACCAGATGGTTGAAGAACCCGTGCCAGGTGGACCAGCAGCGGCGCACAGTCGTCTTTGCTCGGGGCTTTGCGTAGGCAGCGAATCCTGCCCGCATCACCTGCAGCGTCAACTGGTCGACCGTCAGGTCCGCCGGCGGGATGCCCGCGTGGTCGGCAATGGCTGCGGTGACGGCGGACAGGTCACTGCGGTAGGCGAGCAGGGTGTGCTCGGAGTCTTTGCGGGGCTGGCGGGCGAGGAAGTAGTCGTCGATGGCTTCGGCCAGGCGGGTGCTCACCAGAGTTCCCCTTGCTCGGTGCGGGTGCGGCACGGCGGGCAGGTCGTGGAGCCGATGGGGTGGCAGAGCCAGCAGGATCCGTGGTGTCGGGCTATGGCTGGCATGCCCCATATCCGGCGGCAGTCGGAGCACCGGGCGGGGACGACGGTCGGGTAGTCCTCGAAGATGTCGCTGGCCGGGCGGGCGTCGAGCTGCAGGGCGGTCAGGTCTGGGTCGTAGGCGTCGGTGTAGTAGCGCGTCGTCATCGTTCCTCCCGCAGGATCCGGTCGAGCGTCGTACGGCTGATGCCCCGGCGCTGGGCTGCCCCGGAGGCGTGTGCCGCCTGGGGCGCCGAGGCCCCGGGTCCGCGCCAGTCACGGGTCGCCCGGTCGCTGTCGCCGCCGCGTGTGCTGTCAACCGGAATCCGGACGTAGCGAGTGGTCACTGCTTGGCCTGTTCGATCGCCTGCATGACCGCCTCTGGGGGCGGGCATGCCACCCGAGGTTTCCCACTCGCCGTGGGTGATCCCCGAGTCGATCCAGTGGGTGCAGGCGTCGAGGGTGGGCCAGGCGCCAGACGATCCGAACCCGATCTCTCGCCAGTCTTCATCTTCACCTTCGCAGCGCTGGATGGAGAACTCGATCCGGTACTCGGTCATTCTTCGGCCTCGTTGTCTTGGGAGGGTGTGTCGTCGATGGTGCCGATCACGGTGCAGCCTCTCGGAAGTGGCTCCTACCGGACCGGGGCACCGTAACACCTGTGCTGCATATTCACGGTTATACATGAGAGAGGTCGACAGGTCGGCCGCCAGTGTCTCCTCGGCAACCGCTCCCCTACGCGGCAACCTTGGGCGGCCTGGGGAGGTGGTCGCGATGATGTGTCTTGGCCTTGCCCTCGGTGAGTGCGTACCTGAGCCAGCCGCACGAGCAGGTGACTACGACACCGCCGCCCTCGTCGGTGTACGTAGGCGTGTGCTCCTTCGCGGCGTGTTTGACTGTGGCCACTGGCATACCTTCCCACCAAACGTAGGCTTGCTCCGACAGGCCTCACGTTAGTCGGTGGGTGCGACAGGTCGGCCGGTTACTGATGGCTCTAGCCTGCGGCGGCGTTGTTGTGGAGGCGACACCTCGCCGGAAAGTCTCATTTCACGACTCCGGCGACAGCCGTCGCCGCCGTCTGGAGTTAACCCGGTTCCCCATGATCCGGGGGCCATGTAACCTAGAGGACGTCGGAGCAAGCGCCGACACCCTCGTCGGGGTAACCCGCCGAGACGAGCAACGCACGAAGCATAGGAGACCCGCGATGAAGGCACGGATGCTGTGGCAGGTCCTCGACCAGTCCGCTGAACGCCGCCTGCCCTCATGCGGATCCACGTTCCGCGGCTACATCACCCCATCCCCGGGTAAACCCATGTGACGACTCACCACCGTCACGAAAAG
>JAKDNC010000617.1 GCA_030452025.1 Nocardioides sp.
CGGCAGAGGAGGGCGGGCACGGCGCAAGGGAGATGATCGCGGACGGCGCGCTCACCGGTGATGCACCCGGACCCGGTCGACCGGTCGACGTGGTCTTCGGCTGGCACAACTGGCCCGCCGTGGGACCGGGCCGTTTCGCCTGTCCCGATGGCGCGGTGATGTCGGCCAACGGGACATTCGAGGTCGAGGTGACCGGCGTTGGTGGCCACGCCAGCCAACCGGAGCTGACCCGGGACCCGGTGCTGGCGTCGGCCGCAACCACCGTCGCCCTGCAGCAGCTCGTGTCCCGGCGCCTTCCGCCCCAGGTTGCAGCGGTCGTGGCGGTCACCTGGATCGATGCACCGGGCTCGGACACGGTCACCCCCGCCACTGTCCGGCTCGGTGGCAGCATCCGCGTGCCGGACACCGGGATGCGGGACGTGGTCTTCTCGATGATCGAGGAGGTGGCCGACGCCACGGCCCGTGCCCACGGAGTCGTCGCGGCCACCACGCTCCGTCCGCGCTACGCCGCCACCGTGAACCATCCTGCCCCGGCCGCCGAGCTGCGGACCGCGCTGGTCGCAGCGCTCGAGGACAACGCGTCTGTGCCGGTGGCCGATCCGAGCGTCCCGGGTCTCCCGGTCCCGGTGATGGCCTCCGAGGACTTCAGCTACTACCTGTCCGAGATCCCCGGCGCCTTCGCGCTGGTCGGTTCGAGCGGCGAGCACTCGTGCCACAGCCCGCTCTACGACTTCGACGACACCCTGATCGCCCCGCTGGTCCGTGCCTACGCACGACTCGCGGGCGCGCCGGCCCCACCCGCCGGCGGTTGAGAAGCACCGAGAGGAGAACCATCATGGACATGAGCCCATTCGAAAACTGGGAATCCGAGATCCGCGGCTACTGCCGGGCGTACCCCACCGTGTTCTCCCATGCGTCCAACGCGCGACAGGTGGATGAGGACGGCACGAGCTACATCGACTTCTTCGGGGGGGCGGGAGTGCTGAACTTCGGGCACAACAACCCGAAGATGAAGCAGGCGATGATCGACTTCCTCCAGGCCGACGGCGTGGCGCACAGCCTGGACACCTACACGACCACCAAGCGGGACTTCATCAACCGCTTCCACGAGGTGGTGCTCGAGCCCCGGGGCATGGACCACAAGATGCAGTTCATGGGACCGACCGGCAGCAACGCCGTCGAGGCGGCACTCAAGCTGGCCAGGATCTCCACCGGGCGTCGCCAGGTGGTGGCCTTCTCCCACGGCTTCCATGGCATGACGCTGGGATCGTTGGCGGCCACCGGCAACGAAGCTTTCCGCAAGTGGGCCGGCGTACCCCTCGAGCACGTCTTCCGGCTCCCGCACGAGCATGCCGTCGGCGGGGACACCGCCCTGGACGGCTACCGCGCGGCCCTCGAGGACGCCTCCAGCGGGGTCGAGCCCCCCGCCGCGTTCATCGTCGAGGTGCTCCAGGCCGAGGGCGGTGTGTGGGACCACAGCAAGGAGTGGCTGCACGCCGTGCAACAACTCGCCCGCGACCACGGCGCGCTGTTCATCATCGACGACATCCAGTCGGCATGCGGACGCACCGGCTCCTACTTCAGCTTCGACGGCATGGGACTGGACCCGGACATCATCACCCTGGCCAAGGGCCTGGGTGGCTTCGGGACACCGATCGCGATGAACCTCAACAAGCCCGAGGTGGACGCCCACTGGGCACCTGGTGCCCACACCGGCACCTTCCGCGGGCAGGGACTCTCGTTCGTCGCCGGCACTGTCGCCCTCGACTACTTCGCCGAGGGCGCCACGTTGATGGACGAGGTAGCGATCAAGGGCGAGCAGATGGCCCAGCGGCTGAAGGCGATCGCTGACGCCCACCCCGACCGTGGATGGGAGGTCCGCGGACGCGGCATGATGCAGGCCCTCGACATGGGCGACGGTGCCCTGGCCAAGGAAGTGCAGAACCAGGCATTCGCCTCCGGCCTCCTGATCGGCCCTTGCGGCACCGGTGGACGCGTGGTCAAGCTGATCCCGCCGCTGACGATTCCCCAAGAGGACCTCGACGAGGGGCTCGACCTGCTTGAGAAGGCCATCGCCGGAGCCTGCGCCCAGCAGGACTCGGGAGGCGGGTCCTGATGCGACGTCGTGACGACATGACCTTCCCTCCGGAGGAGTATGAGCGGCGCATCGCCGAGCTCCGGGGCCGGATGGAGAAGCGGCTGCTGGACGCGGTGGTGGTCACCGACCCCGAGAACCTGATGTATCTCACCGACTACCAGACGACCGGCTACTCGTTCTTCCAGGCACTGGTGGTGCCCCTGGAGGCCGAGCCGTTCATGATCACCCGCCAGCTGGAGGAGTCCAACGTCATCGAACGGACCTGGGTCGAGGTCACCCGTCCCTATCCGGACACCGGCGACGCCATCCAGCAGCTGGTCACGACGTTGCGTGAATACGGGCTCGACACCAAACACGTGGGCTACGAACGCAACAGCTACTTCTTCCCGGCGTACCAGCAGGACCGCATCCACACCTCGTTCGCCTTCGGCACGTTGATGGACTGCTTCGGGATCGTCGAGGAGGGACGCGCCCGCAAGTCCG
>JAKDNC010000618.1 GCA_030452025.1 Nocardioides sp.
ATTCGACGTCCGCCGGTGGCGGCTCCTGGAGTGAGCCGGACCCGTCTGGGGTGACGTAGACGACTCCGGGGTAGACCCGGTTGGCGTCGAGCCCGTCGATGGCGCCCGCGATGCCGATCGCTGGGTCGATGGCCATGTATTGATTCGGGCCACGATACGAAGTCACCGAGCTTCAGCGGGGGTCGTTCCCGTCAAGCTGCATGAGTCCGCCGTCTTCGCGGCTGCCACCGCCGGCGTGTCAGTCCCGGATCACCCAGTTCATCGAACCCGTTTTCACAGCTCCACCCGTCTCGGCCCGCCTCAACGGTGGGCGGTGGAGACGAACTGACGGGTGGCGGCGTCGATGATGTCGTCGGGCGATGCCTTCAAGGCACCGTCGATCCAGGCGGTGACCATCTCACCGAGGCCGCCGATGAACTGCAGCGCCGCCATCTGGCCCTCGCGCTCGCTCCAGGCTCGGGGGCCGTAGAGCTCGCGGGCCTGCTCCGCGGCGACATCGGCGAACTGTCGCAGGAGCGCTGTGCGTTGGGGCCGCAGGGCCGGCACCCCGAGAGACTCGACCATGGCGATGCGGCCTTTGCGTGGATCCTCGGTCAGGATCTGCACGAACGCCGCAACAGCAGCCCGGGCCCGGTCGGTCGGCGTACCTGGTGTGGTCGCCATGGCCTCGATCGAGCGCTCGGAGATCTCCGTGGCGATGCGCTGGAGGACCTCGAGGCGGGCTGCGTCGAGACCTCGGAAGCTCTCGTAGAAGTACCGCTCGGTGAGGCCCGCCTGCGCGCACACCCGCGTCATGGTGATGGGCGGACCGGCTTCGGCAGACCACACCTCGAGCGTCGCCTCGAGCAGTCGCTCGCGACGGTCCGCGAGCCGGTCTTCGGCGCTGACGCCACGGTATCGGCCTGCCTTGACTGCCATGGACAACATGTTGACAGGATGCTCTGTCTGAATCAAGGTGGCCGCATGAGTCAGATCACCAGCTCCCCGCCACGACGTCGTGGTCTGCCCTACATCGGCCGCACGCTCGACTACGTGCGCAACCCACAGACGATGATGCGCAGTCAGTACGACGGCTGGGGCCCGGTCTCCGACATCGACTTCCTCGGCAAGCGGTGGACCGTCCTGCTCGGCCCCGATGCCTGCGGAGCGGCGCTACGCAACGCTGACAAGGCGTTCGCCAACAAGGACGGCTGGGGCTACCTCGTCGGACCGTTCTTCGACCGCGGCCTGATGCTGCTCGACTTCGAGGAGCATCACCGGCACCGACGGATCATGCAATCGGCCTTCACCCGCGAACGGCTGGAGGGCTACACCGCAACGCTGCAACCCGCGGTCGAATCAGGGCTGGCCCGCTGGCAACCCGACACCCGGTTTCGCGCCTACCCCGCGCTCAAGGAGCTGACCCTCGATCTGGCGACCGAGGTCTTCATGGGCGGGGCCGACCTCGCCTCCGCGGACGAGCTCGAGCGGGTCAACCAGGCCTTCATTGACTGCGTCCAGGCCGCCACGTCACTCGTGCGCTTCAACGTCCCAGGCACGCGGTGGGGGAGGGCGATGCGTGGGCGCAAGTTCCTCGAGGAGTTCTTCGGTCGCCACTTGGCCGCGAAGCGCAACGATCCCGGCGACGACCTCTTCTCGGTTCTCTGCCAGCTCGAGACCGACGACGGCGAACGCTTCAGTGACGAGGACATCGTCAGCCACATGATCTTCCTCCTGATGGCCGCCCACGACACGTCGACCATCACCGTCTCGACCGTCATGCAACACCTCGGCCAGCATCCCGAGTGGCAGGAGCGCTGCCGCGCCGAGGCGCTCGCGCTGCCGCTCCACCCGACCCTGGCCGACCTCGGCGAGCTCGTCGACATCGACCTGGTCATGAAGGAGAGCCTGCGGCTCGTCCCGCCGGTCCCCGTGGTGGCGCGCAAGACCGTCAAGGACACCGAAGTGCTGGGACACCACATCCCGGCCGACCGGCTGGTCGCGGTGATGGTCCACCTGTCGCACCACATGGACGAGGTGTGGCCCGACCCCAGCGCCTTCGACCCCGAGCGGTTCGCAGACTCCCGACGCGAGGACAAGGCGCACCGCCACGCGTGGGAGCCATTCGGGGGTGGGGTGCACAAGTGTCTCGGCATGTTCTTCGCCGGGGCCGAGATCAAGTCGATCCTCGTCCATCTGCTGCGGCAGTACAGCTGGAGCGTGGAGCCGGGGTACGTCGCCCCGATGAGCTATCTCTCCCTGCCCTTTCCCAAGGACGGCCAGCCTGTCCACCTCACCCGCCGCTGATTCCACCGCCGACCCCAGGAGCCATCATGAACAGCACCATCAACCGCAGCTTGTCGGACCAGGTCGTGGTCATCACCGGAGCAGGGCGGGGCATCGGCCTGGCCACCGCCCGGGAGTTCGTCGCCGCGGGTGCACGCGTCGTGATCGGCGACATCGACGAAGACGTCGCAGCCAAGGCCGCGCTGCAGATCGGTGGCGACACGGTCGGCCTGCCGGTCGACGTGGCCGACCGAGCGTCGTACGCCGACTTCCTCAACCACGCGACCCAGCGGCACGGACCGGTCGACGTCC
>JAKDNC010000619.1 GCA_030452025.1 Nocardioides sp.
GCGATTCTTCGGTGGCGCGGGGGTCACCAGCTTCTCCAGTAGGTGGCGTGTGGTGTGCGCGATCTCGGCGACGGCCTCGTCGAAGGCCGCCTGGTTGGCCCGGGACGGCTTCGTGGCCCCGCTGACCTTGCGGACGTACTGGAGTGCGGCTGCGGAGACCTCGTCCGGAGTGGCCGGTGGGTCGAAGTTGTTGAGGGGGCGAATGTTGCGGCACATGGCGTCCACGGTACGACGTCGCGCGCCGGTCGTCACCGGGCTTCGGGCAGAGTGGGCGCATGGCTGATCGTGAACTCGACATCGTCCTCTTCGGCGCCACCGGCTTCGCGGGCAAGCTCACCGCCGAGTACCTCGCCCGCCACGCGCCTGCCCGCCTGCGCTGGGCACTGGCCGGTCGAAACCTGAAGAAGCTCGAGGCGGTCCGTGACCGGCTCGCCGGAATCGACCCGCGGCTCGAGGTGATGGAGCTGATCGTCGTCGGCTCTGCCGACGAGGATGCGCTGGCCAAGGTCGTGCCACGGACCAAGGTCGTCATCACGACGGTCGGACCCTACATCGCGTACGGCGGCCCGCTGGTCGCCGCGTGTGCCGCGGCCGGCACGGCCTACGTCGACCTGACCGGTGAGCCGGAGTTCGTGGACCGGACCTGGCTCGACCACCACCACACTGCGGTCGCCTCAGGTGCCAGGCTGGTGCACGCCTGCGGGTTCGACTCCATTCCGCATGACCTGGGTGTCTACTTCACGATGCGGCGGCTGGGCGACGCCGCGTCCGATGCCCCCGTCGACGTGCGCGGTGTGGTCCGCTCCAACGCCCGGTTCTCGGGAGGCACCTTCCACTCAGCGATCGGCGCCATGGAACGGGCCAAGCAGATGAAGGAGACGTTCGCGGCGCGCCGCAGAGCCGAGACCCGGCCGAAGGGCCGGACCAGTCGCGCCGTGGCCGGTAAGCCGCACCGTGACAAGGACCTCGGCTACTGGCTGCTGCCGATGCCGACCATCGACCCCCAGGTGATCCAGCGCAGCGGCGCTGCCTTGGCGGCGTACGGTCCGAAGTTCCGCTACTCCCACTACGCCGGGACCAAGACGCTGCGGTACGCCGCCGGCGGAGCGGTCGGCGTCGGGGCGATCGCCGCAGCGGCGCAGGTCAAGCCTCTCCGTGAGTTCCTCAAGGGCAAGGTGAAGCAGGGCGAAGGGCCTTCGGAATCCCAGCGTCGCAAGTCGTGGTTCACCGTCGACTTCATCGCCGTTGCTGCGGGGGAGAAACTGCACACGCGGGTCAGCGGCGGCGACCCCGGCTATGACGAGACGGCCAAGATGCTTGCCGAGTCGGCATTGTGCCTGGCCTTCGACGACAATCCGGAGACCAAGGGTCAGGTGACCACCGCCGAGGCGATGGGCGACAACCTGCTGGCCCGCCTGCAGAATGCAGGGATGAGGTTCGAGGTCATCAACTGATCCGAGTGGTGCCCCAGGCAAGAGTCGAACTTGCGACCTTTCGCTTAGGAGGCGGCTGCTCTATCCACTGAGCTACTGGGGCTGACGGCGCACATCTTGCCACGGCCCGACGATCAGGATCGAACGGGTGGTTTGGTGGGGCCTCGGTCGTCCCGCATCATTTTGGGATGCCCTCTAGAGTTGTGTGGGTGTGTCATGTCGTCCGGAGGCCCTGAAAACGTGAGTGAGAAGACCCAGTGAGTCGTCATAAAGGAGCAACCGAGCACAAGCGTCGCGTGCTCGCCCTTTTCGGCTACGGCATCCTCACCCTCACTTTGGGCCTCGGGCTCTTCTCGGCCTACACCTACCGCCACCTCAACGAGAATCTGAACATCCTCAACCTCGACGAGCAGCTCGGCGACCGACCCGATGTCGCGGACGACGCGCCCAAGGAGGCGCTCAACGTCCTGGTGATGGGCTCGGACAGCCGTGACGGCAAGGGCAACAACATCGACGGCCTCAACGAGAGCGGACAGCGGTCGGACACCACGATCCTGTTCCACCTCTCCGCGGATCGCACCTTCTCCTACGGCGTGAGCCTTCCGAGGGACGCGATGGTCGAGCGGCCCACTTGCTACGACGACGAGATGAAGGAGATCCCCGGCGGCTTCGACATGTGGAACGCCGCGTTCTCCTACGGCGGGCCCGCCTGCACGATCCGCCAGTTCGAGCAGCTCACCGATGTGCGCATCAACCACTTCGTGGTCCTCGACTTCAACGGATTCAAGGACATGGTCGACGCCATCGACGGCGTCGAGGTCTGTGTCCCTGAGGACGTGGATGACGAGGTCGGCAACATCCATCTGAAGGCCGGCACCCGCACCGTCGAAGGGCAGGAGGCCCTCGACTACGTCCGGATCCGTCACGGCATCTCCGACAACGGGGACATCGGCCGGATGAAGCGCCAACAGGTGTTCATCGCGGCGATGGCCAACAAGGTGATGTCCAAGGGCGTGATGGCGCGCCCCGACCGTCTGTTCAGCTTCCTCGACGCGGCCACCAAGTCGCTCTCGCTCGACAATGATCTGGACTCGGTCAAGTAGATCGCCGTTGTGGCCGGTGAGTTCCAAATCATCGTC
>JAKDNC010000620.1 GCA_030452025.1 Nocardioides sp.
GCGCCGGGTCCAGACCACGCTTGACCATCTCGGCATTGAGGCGGTCCCGTAGGACAGCCAGTGCGGTCGGTCGACCGGTGGCCTCGCACCAGCGGTGCAGCATCCCCGCGAGTGCCGGCTCCTCTGACCCCATTGACATGAAGACGAACCGGCGGCGCATCGCTGCGTCCAGCAGAGCGATGGAGCGGTCTGCGGTGTTCATCGTCCCAACGATGAACAGGTTGGGCGGCAGCGTGAACCGCTCTCCCGCGCTGTACAACAACTCGACCTCAGCTCCGCGGTACTCCAGCAAGAAGTACAGTTCACCGAAGACCTTGGCGATGTTTGCGCGGTTGATTTCATCGATCACCAACACAAATGGCTTGCCGGGCGCATTGCGCGCCTCCTCCGCGATGCGTTTCAGGGGTCCGGGCGTCACCGTGAGCGATGCCCCACTGGCATCGGATGTCGCCACGGGGCGGAATCCTTCGACAAAATCCTCGTAGGAGTACGTCGGGTGGAACTGGACCAGTGCCGACTGTGCCTCCGTCAGCCCGCAGGCTTCCAGCAATGCCTGGACCAGGAACGTCTTGCCGGTGCCCGGAGGGCCTTCCAGCACCACTTGGCGCCTGTCGTTCAGGCTGATCAGCAGCTCAGAGATCCAGGACGAGTCCGCATGGTGCAACTGTGCCGCCAGCGCCGCCTCGTCGCATGTCAGGACGGCTGGCTCGACAGCGGCCGGGACCTCAGCCGTCCCGTCGGGTTCGGCTACTCTCGAGGCTTCGAGGCCGGCCTGATCGTCGAGTTCCTCGGGCCGCTCCGCCTCCTCGTCTTCGGGTCGCAGGTCAGCCAGGGCGCTGGCGAGTTCCGTGAGGTCCAGTACGTCTTCGCCCTTGAACCTGACGCGTGTGCGGATGCTGCCCGGGAGTGACTTTACCTCGGGTGCCAGGTCGGGGTACCAGGTCACGGCCCGAGTCAACAGAGTCATGCCGCCGATCGACTGCAGCCGCGCAGGCTCGTCCTGTACGACGCCGAGCCGCAGTGCGCCACCGTCGATCGTCGCGACGAGGTCACCGTCGGACATTCCCAACACGAAGGACAGGACGTCGCGCTTCTTCGCTTCCCGCTTGACAACTTGAAGGTCGCCGTAGTGTTCGTCCACCAGGTCACCCAAGGACTTCTGCGACGGCTCCTTCGGCAGTTGGGTCAGCTTGCCGACCGTGATCGACACGATTTCCTGCCGCATCCACGTCGGCACGCGGTTCTGCTGGTCGACCTCGCCACGGACGAGCCACGCGCGGCTGCCATCGGCGTCGCTCCAGGCCTGCAGCAGTGGCGCCTGGTCATAGCGGACTGCCGCACCGTCGGCCTCTGCCTGCAAGCGCAACGTGATGGTCTTCAGGTCCTTCTCGACATCCCCGGTCAGGGCATCCGCTTCCGTTCCCAGACCGTCGACAACCGCCTCGCGGTCCGCTGGTCGCAGGACGGTAGTGAACGACGCCGGGTGGACGACCACGCATAGGAGCGCCGCCACGCGCGGGTCGACTCCTGGTGCCCCTAATGCGAGGTCACGGAATGCCCATGGGTCGTCCCAGATGGCCTCACGGCCTTCGGACGGTTGCTCGTGCCAGTGCACCAGCAGGTTCGCGCAGGACAAGAGCATGACCCACGGCGTCGCGATCAAGGCTTGACCGGCATGGACGAAACCCTGTTCAAGGTGGGCGGACATCTCCCATGGCAGGCCCGGCGGCAACTCGGCTGTCCGTAGTAGCGGGCCTCGGATTCGGCTCCGCTTGGTCGATCCGATCATGTCGCTGAGCGGTCCGACCAGGAGCACCAACATCTCAGCAGCCAGCACACGCGCCTCGTCCGGGACGAGACCGCTCATGGTGGCGTCTGGGTTCGGCTCCGCCATCAGGAAGTCACGTAGAGCCACCGCTGCAGCCGGACCCCACGCGTCGAGGCCAGGCGAGAGTGCCGAGTCGCTCGTCCGCCACGCCGCGAGGACGGGCGCGGCGGCGCGAGATGCGTGGACGAACCCGCTTCCGCTGTGTGCGATTGCAGTCTGCGGCAACTCGGCAATTTCCAGCGTTGCCTTCCGGAGCGTGTCCCACTGGTAGTAAATGTCAACCGAGGCTTGGAAGAAGTCCTGCGGGTCCGAATGCTCGTCGAGTGCTGCCCTGCCCTGGCCCGTGGCTCGGAACCCGTCTCGTGTGGCGTGTAGCCAGCCGGCGTGCTCGACGTTCGTGGTGAGGTTCCAGCCGAGGTTCGTCCAGGCTCGGACAGCGCCGCTGTTGGTGAGGCTGGCATCCCAGGGAGTCAGGGCCTGGCTTGCGGCGCAGGCGGCCTGCAACTCGGCCAACGACAACGGCTCAGGTGCCTGAACGAGCGCTTCCATCGCGTGCCGGATGCGCCGCAGGGTGCGAGCCGGCCAGTCCGGGTCCGGGCCGTCTTGCATGGCCGGAGTCGTCGAGTCGTGGGGGCTCTCGGTCATGCGGGCCTCTTCGTGCGTGCTGGGTTCGGGGGTTCGGGGTGGCGTGGGCCGTCGCCGGGCGGCGGGTCGAGGGGAGAGACGAAGGGGAC
>JAKDNC010000621.1 GCA_030452025.1 Nocardioides sp.
CAGGGCATCGTGCCCGACGCTTCGGAGCCCACCAGCGCAGCCGACAAGATCGGCGACGAGCTGCTCGCCCTCGTGGCCCGGGCCCGCGCCGAGGACGTCGATCCCGAGCAGGCGCTGCGCAGCGCCGTACGCCGTCTCGCGGGTGGTAGCTGAGTGGTCTCAGATCCTGCGCCTGACGGTGTAACGGTTCCAAGCCTGCCGGACGAAATATGAGCGCCAGCAGGTCACTTCACCCGAACCCCGAACCGTCGGGCCGTGCCTGTCGTCACCTGGCCGCCAGAGTCCGCTGTGGCGTGCTTCAAGGGACGTGCCCGGGTAAGACATTCTCGGACCAGCCGTTCAATTCATTCCGAGGCGGGCATGATCGACACATACAGATCGAGCGGATATTTCCGCTCATACAATTTGTCGAAGAACCCGCCCATGCCAGGGACGACATTTCTTGCCTGAACGTAGCTGCGGAGACGCGACCCGCCGCTCGACAGGAGGACAGCCTCGAACAGCCGATCCAGTTCGAGAAACACTGACTCGCTCTCCTCCTGAGGCACGGAAATGGCCGGACGCGAGTCCGGAGGGGCCGGGATGAATGCCCCCTTATTTTGCTTGGCGCTGATCCACCGGGCGCTCAGAATGCGCTCGCCATCCCACGTCCCGGCGACCAAGGCATTGCTCCCTGAGCGCGGTGCGTTGAGCGGCGTGCGAAAGTGGATCTCGATGTCTCCACCGTGGAGCTTGCTGGGCCGCTCGGGATCCACCGGATTCGCGAGCCACAGCGTCGTAACCTGCGCGCCCGGATGCTGCACCGAACCGAACGCGAGTACCGACGATCCTGAGGTCAGGGTCAGGTCAGCCAGTACAAGTTCATCGACCAATTCGTGTTCCCTGAATGTTTGACGCACGCGTAGTTTCTAAGGCCTGCAGCGTATAGGCCCGGATCCGCCAGCATCTGGTTCCCGCGCGCGGTGGGCCGGCGAGTGTGGTGAGCGGAAGCGCGGTGACGGCGACGAGAGCCAGTCCACGGCGGGGAGACATGGGAAGTCTTTCGAGGTGGAGGTCCCGAGACGGACGGGGGCAGACTCGCGGCCCCGCCCGACGTGGCGGTGTCGCCGGGATGAACACGCGGTGCCTCACAGATGACGTTCGGTCTGGCCTCTCGCGGGTCGCCCGTCTGGTCGCCCGTCTGCCTGCGCGTCCCACGCCCAGCGGGTTCTGCCGGGATGCGGAGTCGCACCCGGTTAGGCTGGGCCCGCTCGATACCCTCGACCCCAGGAGCATCACCAAGTGGCTTCCATCGCTGCAGTCGGCGCACGCGAGATCCTCGATTCTCGCGGCAACCCCACCGTTGAGGTCGAGGTCCAGCTCGACGACGGTGTCTTCGCCCGTGCCGCCGTCCCCTCCGGTGCCTCCACCGGCGCCTTCGAGGCCGTCGAGCTCCGCGACGGCGGCGACCGCTACCTCGGCAAGGGTGTCGAGAAGGCCGTCAAGGGCGTCCTGGACAAGATCGGCCCCGCGATCGAGGGTCTCGAGGCCGACGACCAGCGCCTCGTCGACCAGACGATGCTCGACCTCGACGCGACGCCCAACAAGGCCACCCTGGGGGCCAACGCGATCCTCGGCGTCTCCCTCGCCGTGGCCCGGGCGGCCGCGGACTCCGCAGGCCTCCCCCTCTACCGCTACGTCGGCGGGCCCAACGCGCACCTCCTTCCGGTCCCGATGCTGAACATCCTCAACGGCGGGTCGCACGCCGACTCCAACGTAGACATCCAGGAGTTCATGATCGCGCCGATCGGGGCACCGACCTTCCGGGAGGCGCTGCGCACCGGCGCGGAGGTCTATCACAGCCTGAAGTCGGTTCTGAAGCAGAAGGGACTCGGCACCGGCCTGGGCGACGAGGGCGGCTTCGCCCCCAACCTCGAGAGCAACCGTGCCGCGCTCGACCTGATCGTCGAGGCGATCGAGGCGGCCGGGCTCACGCCCGGCAAGGACATCGCGCTGGCCCTCGACGTGGCCGCATCGGAGTTCTGCGAGGACAACTCCTACACCTTCGAGGGGGCGCAGAAGACCGCCGCCGAGATGACCGCCTACTACGCAGACCTGGTTTCGTCCTACCCGATCGTGTCCATCGAGGACCCGCTCGACGAGGACGACTGGGACGGCTGGAAGACGATCACCGAACAACTGGGAGGCTCGACCCAACTGGTGGGGGACGACCTGTTCGTCACCAACGTCGAGCGGCTCCAGCGGGGGATCGACGGCGGCCAGGCGAACTCGCTGCTGGTCAAGGTGAACCAGATCGGCTCGCTCACCGAGACTCTCGACTCCGTCGACCTCGCCCACCGCAACGGTTTTCGCGCCATGATGAGCCACCGCTCCGGGGAGACCGAGGACACCACCATCGCCGACCTCGCGGTCGCCACGAACTGTGGGCAGATCAAGAGCGGAGCACCAGCCCGGTCCGAGCGGGTCGCGAAGTACAACCAGCTCCTGCGCATCGAGGAAGAGCTTGGCGAGGCGGCTCGTTTCGCCGGCGCCGCGGCATTCCCGCGCTACCAGGGCTGATC
>JAKDNC010000622.1 GCA_030452025.1 Nocardioides sp.
GATGCGACTTGATCACATGGGCCTTGCCGGTCTTGGCGGCGGCCGACTCGATCATCTCCTCCGTCCACGCCGTCGGCTCGGTGGAAGCCATCAACGCCAATCTGGGTGCCTGGGGTCCGCCGAGGCCGGCGGCGGACAGTCGCTGAGCGGCGGTGCGCAGACGGGCAGCACGCGGATCCACACGAGAGTTGTTCATCGTGGCTGTCACCGCTTCTCCTGCCTCGCTGGCCACTCTTCTTCGGGCGCGTGGCCCACCGCTGTCACCCGGTGACCCTAGCGGCCGGGTCCGACAGGTCCGGTTCCGTTCCGGCGACAGCGAGAAACGGGTCTACAACGTGGCCCTTCCTGCTCGTATGGTGACGGGCATCGGAGCAAACCCACCATCGAAGGACCCCACCATGGACGCCACAGCCGAACAGGTCACCAGCCCAGCACTGACCGCCGCCGATCGCTGCGACCGGTGCGACCGGTGCGGCGCCCAGGCATACGTCGAGGTGCTCGTCGACACCGCCACCGGGCCGCTTCCGTTGCAGCTGTGCGCCCACCACCACCGCGAGCACGCGGGGGCGTTGACCCGGTCCGGGATCGTCACCGGCGATGAGACCCACCGGCTGGCCAATCACCCCTGAGCGCCCGTGGGCGGAGGGCGTGTGGGCCGGTTACCCGACCAGGGCGGGCGCCCCCACGGCGGCAGTCACCCAGGCGTGAGGGGCGGAGTCGAGGTCCTTCTGCGCGTCGCACTTTGCCAGCGACCCGAGCAGGAAGAACGCGAAGACCATGGCGAGCAGGGCAAAGCCGACGCCGCGCAGGCCAGCCACCAGCACGAGCACCAGCCCCAGGAAGGCAAGTCCGCCCAAGATCACCGGCATCGTGTTTCCCTCCTTCGGTCCTTGTCCGTTGGTCCCCAAAAGGTCCGTGGGGGTCAGGCTGTCTTCTTGCTCTTGTTCTTGCGTTGTGCCTGGACGTGGACAGGGCTCATTTCCCAGGTCCAGCCAGGCAGCTGTTCGATCGTCTTGATGTCGGCTTCCGAGAGCGGCCGGCGACCTTCCAGTCCCTGGTAGCGACGTCGGTAGTAGGTGGCGCGGCGCCCCACCGACACCTTCTCCCCCTCGATGGTGACGCTGGCCGCGTACGGCATCGCATACAACGTGTGGTCCGGGTGGTCGGCAAGCCAGTGTTCGCAGGCCTCCACGAACTCCTCGACTCGCGACTGCTTCGCACCTTCCAGGAGTCCTGGATGTTGGGCGAGCATGGCCTGCCACTCGGGACGAAGTTTTCCCCAGCGGCGCCGCTGGTTGCCCAGCCAGGCCCGGTCACGCGATGTCAACCGGCCGCTGTGGAAACGCACCACCACTTCTCCGAACCGTTCCCGCCAGATCGAGTCCCAGTGGTCCCATGACCATTCGGGGAGCATGTCGAACTCGGCGGCCTCAGCTGCCGTCAGGCGCCCGTGCTTGCGAGCTCCCCGCAGCGCCGAGACCCGCACCCCCAACGGGAACTTCCGTCCCATCGAGTCGCTGCGACCCGTGGCGTGTTGGGGGATCGCGGCCGAACCGTGTTCCCACACGTACCAGCGGACCTCATCGAGCAAATGGGCCAAGTGCATTTCCCGGTCCATACCCTGCGTACCGACGCGCGACGGCAAGCCGGGGGCCTCCATCGGGTCCTCGATCGAGTCGGCTGGCCACACGGGTCCACTGCCGTCGCGGCCCAGGAATCGGTGGGGCGCGGGGAACTTGCCCGCAGCCACCCGGCGTCGGACAGTGTTCTCCTGGACGCCGACCGTCTCGGCGACGTCCTTCAAGGTCAACCAGTCAGCTACCACAGCCTGGATCCTTCTTTCCGCATACCGATCATCGGAAGCCCTGTTTGCTCCGATGTTCGCGATGTTAGCAATCGGGGAGGGGTTCATGCTTCCTCCGGCGGACAGGCTCCCCGGATTCGGTACCCGACCGGAGGTCGCCCGGGGTTCGGAGCACCCGACCAGGCGACCCGAAAACGGGGGTCCCACGGGGCCCGTTGCGCCCGTAGATTCATGAGTGTCGGAGCAACCACAGCCTTTAGGGAGACCTCATGAACACCGGAGTCCTGACCACCCCCCACCCGTTGGCCGCCCTCTCCCCCGCCGAGGGGGCATCTGCCTTCGTGGGTGCCTGGGATTCTGGTCACGTCGACGGATTGCCCCACTTGGCGACGAACGAGGCAGGGATGCCGATGTGGGAGACCTTGACGGCCACCGCTGTGTTCGACTTGAACGACGCCGCCACCCGCCAGGCCCTCACGGAACGGCGTGCTCGGGTGACGCTCACCAGCGACTTCACCGATCAGGTCTCGATCCGCCCTGTCGTGCGCGAGAGGCGCGGCCCGACTGACCGCCACCACGCGGCCGGGGTCGCTGACATGGTCAAGACGATCGTGGTCGACCTGTTCGCCCAGTTCGACTTTGCCGACCCTTACGACAAGGTCGTGTGGGTGCAGGGCCACCGACACGCGGAGCCGGTGTGCGCGTGGCCGGAGTGCCACACGTACTTGACTCGCACCCAGATGGCGGGCCT
>JAKDNC010000623.1 GCA_030452025.1 Nocardioides sp.
CTCACGGCACGGGCGAGGTCGGCCGCGCCTTCCGCGGCGCAGACCATCAGCGCCCGGCTCTCCTCGATCCGGATCAGCGGGTCTCCGGGCCACTCGGCGGTCGGGAAGCTGCGGTGGAATGCCACGCTCATCACCACCACCTCGTCGGGGACGGCCCACCCAGCGACGGTGGCAAGTGCGCGGATCTCCGCGAGCAGAGCGTCCGAGGGCTGCCGGTCGGACAGCATCAGGTCCAGCAGCCTGGTCCTGGCGAGCGCGGGGTCGCGCTCCATGGCCTTGGTACCCCACCGGAAGCCTTCGGCGACCTGGCCGGCGAGGTGCTCGATGTAGCCGAACATCGCGTCGCCGAGCTCGCCCAGCAGCTCGCCGGTCAGGTCATGCTCGTTGGCGAAGGCGCGCAGCCCCACCCAGCAGTGGTGGGTGGCGATGCGCAGCGCTGCCTGCATCGGCTCGAGGGTGTTGCCGTCGTGGGCCTCGCCGTGGCCCATCTGGCGGAAGAGGTCGTTGACCTGGCTGCTGGAGGTGTCGTTGCCCTCGATGAGCTCGAGGGCGCGGTTGATGGCGGCGGTGACGGCCATCGTGATGAGCTGACCGCGCTCGCCCGAGCGAGGGCCGGCGTACGCCGGTACCTCGTCCTGGATCTGGGCGACGATGTCCTCGACGACCTTCGGCACGCCGGGTCGGAACTGGTCGACGAGCTCGCTCATCGAGCGGGTGGAGCGGGTGGAGCGGATCTGGGCGTGCAACAGGCTCACCGCATGGGCCCAGAGCTGGTTGGTGCCGCTCGTGGCGCGGTGCTGGTCATCTGGTCCCCCGAGGCCGTGAGTTGTGTCGCGGCTCACATTAACCCTTCCGGTCTCGGCACGGGAGTGTTTGGCGGATGAAACGGTTTCGGGCGTGCGCGTGGGGCGACCGGCCCGGGATGGAGGAGGTCGCCCCACGCGAGTTCGTGCCAACGGACAGCGGTCAGCCGAGGCGTCCGTTGCTGACATCGATGTCGACGGTGTTGCCACTGCCGGGGACGATGGCGTTGATCAGCGGGGCATTGATGAAGCAGTGCTCGAAGTCGCCGATCGTGTATTCGCCCGTGAGGGGCCCGCCGTCGTTGAGGTTGAAGGTGCCGCCCTCCGGCGTGCTCGCGGCGATGGTCACGGGCTTCTTGGTCTGGCAGTGGTTGGTGACGTACGTCGGCACTCCGGCGATCTTCACGTTGCTGAGTCGGATGTAGTACGACGCCGTGGTGTCGACTCGCCCCCGTCCCAACTTGCCGGTCACGGGTGCTGCTTCGTCGAAGTTGACTGTCGCCGAGACCGGCACGAACCCGAGGACCTTGAACTCGGTCTGTGTCGAGACCAGAGGCAGGTGACCGGTGATTTCGGAGGTCGTCATGTCCACCGTGGTGGTGAGCGTCGTGGGCTTGAGCTCGATGTCGGAGTTGGTGCTCGCGATGTGGGTGGTGCCGGAGGCGTCGTTCTCGGCCGTGAGCTCGACGGCCTGGGCGGCGCTGGGGAGCGCGACGAGGGCGAGGGTGGCTGTGCCTGCGGCGAGGGCGGGGATCAACTTCATGGGTGGTTCCTGACTCGTGTCGTGACCGGACGAGGGGCTGTGGCCGCACCCGAGACGGCGCACTGTGACTCTGCTTCAGAGGCTCGGCGGTGTCCACGGACCATGAATCGACAAGGGCCGTATCCGGATGGTGATCCGGATACGGCCCCAATCGCGGTGCTGTGCTCAGCCGAGTCGTCCGTTGGCGACGTCGACGTCGAGGGTGTTGCCTGTGCCGGGGACCAGAAGGTTGATCATGCCCGTGTTCAGCAGGCAGTCCTCGAAGTCGCCGATGGCGTACTCACCCGTCAGCTTCCCACCCGAGTCGAGGTTGAAGGTGCCCCCTTCGGGGGTGCTCGCGCTGATCACGACAGGCTCCTTCGTGCGGCAGTTGCTGCCCACGGGGCTCGGGATCCCGCCGATGAGTACGTCGCTGAGCCTGAGGAAGTAGGAGGCTTGGGTGTCGACACGTCCTCGGCCGAGCTTGCCGGTGAGAGGCGCGGCCTCTTCGAAGTTCACCTGTGCCTTGACAGGCAGGAAGCCCGCAACGTGGAACTTCGTGTCGGCTGGCTTGAGCGGCAGATGGCCACTGATCGCCGAGGTGGTCATGTCCACGGTCACGCTCAGAGTCGTGGGCTTGATCCAAATGTCGGAGTCCGTGGACGCGATGTGGGAGGTGCCGGAGGCATCGTAGTCAGCGGTGAGCTCGACGGCGTGCGCAGCGCTCGGGAGTGCGACGAGGGCGACGGACGCAGCACCTGCGATGAGAGTGGCCAAGAGTTTCACTGTGAACCTCAATTGGGTTGGAGGGGATGGATGCGGTCAAATGAATGTGGGCTGGACTGAGTCGATCAGTTGATGTCGATCGGCCCGGGGGTGCTGCTCACTGCGTACGTGGCCTCGAAGTAGGCAGCATCGCCGGCAACGACCTGGTTGGCGCAACCAGTCGCAGATGTGATCTCCAGCGGGTCGGCAACGTTGGCAGCGTTGGCGGGGGTGTGCTGGA
>JAKDNC010000624.1 GCA_030452025.1 Nocardioides sp.
CAAGGCGATCATCATCCTGAACCCGGCCGACCCGCCGATGATCATGCGCGACACGATCTTCTGTGCGGTGCCGCCCGACGCGGACCGCCACGCAATCGCCTCCTCCATCCGCGAGATGGAGCGGGCCGTCCAGGAGTACGTCCCCGGCTACCGTCTACTGCAGGACCCGCAGTTCGACGAGCCCTCGGAGGCGACCCAGGGCCAGACCAAGGTCAGCATCTTCGTCGAGGTGGAGGGTGCCGGCGACTACCTGCCGCCGTACGCCGGGAACCTCGACATCATGACCGCTGCCGCCGCACGGGTCGGTGAGTCCATCGCCCGTTCGATCATCCACGCCGGAGCCTGACATGACTTTCCTGAACACCCCTGAGACCAACCAGCTCACCCGCCGCTGGACCGACACCGACGCTGCGAGTGGACTGGACCTGAGGCTGACCGACACCTGCCTGCGCGACGGGTCCCACCACAAGCGCCACCAGTTCGTGCCCGAGGAGATCGTCAGCATCGTCTCGGCCCTCGACCAGGCGGGCATGCCGGTCATCGAAGTCACCCACGGGGACGGCCTGGGCGGCTCGTCGTTCAACTACGGCTTCTCGAGGACGCCAGAGCAGGAGCTGATCAAGCTCGCTGCGGAGACAGCGAAGCGCGCGAAGATCGCCTTCCTGATGTTGCCCGGGGTCGGCACCAAGGACGACATCCTCGCTGCCCAGGACCACGGGGGCCAGATCTGCCGGATCGCCACGCACTGCACCGAGGCGGACACGTCCGGGCAGCACTTCGCGGTTGCGCGGGAGCGGGGTCTGGAGACCGTTGGGTTCCTGATGATGGCCCACAGCCAGCCGCCCGAGGTCCTCGCGAAGCAGGCGCGGATCATGGTCGACGCGGGCTGCCAGTGCGTGTATGTCGTCGACTCCGCCGGAGCCCTGGTCATGGAAGGTGTCGGGGACCGCGTCGCCGCCGTGGTGGCCGAGATCGGCGCGGAGGCGACCGTGGGCTTCCACGGTCACGAGAACCTCGGTCTCGGCGTTGCCAACACGGTGATCGCTGCCCGCGCCGGGGCCACCCAGATCGACGGTTCTGTACGCCGCTTCGGTGCCGGCGCAGGGAACACGCCGCTGGAGGCGTTCATCGGCGTGTCCGACAAGCTCGGCTGGACGACCGGGGTCGACTTCCTGCAGATTGTCGACGCCGCCGAGGACGTCGTACGCCCCGCCATGCCGGAGGAGTGCACGCTGAACCGGATGACGCTGATGATGGGCTATGCCGGCGTGTACAGCTCGTTCCTCAAGCATGCGGGCAACGCAGCCGAACGCTATGGCGTGTCCGGAGCCAAGATCCTGCTCGAGGCCGGAGAGCGAAAGCTGATCGGTGGCCAGGAAGACCAGCTGATCGACATCGCCCTGCGGCTGAAGGCCAAGCAGGACGCGAACTCCTGACCTCCGCGAGGTGGCTCCTCGCGCAAAACGAGAACATGTTCTAGTATTGGGGAAGCCATTTACTGACACCCCAGGAGAACCCAGATGTCGAAGGAAGTCCTCGACGCAGTACGCGACCTGCTCCCCACCTTCCGGGAGCGCGCCGACGAGGCGGAGAAGTCGCGCCAGGTCCCGGACGCGTCGGTCAAGGCGCTCGCGGAGACCGGCTTCTTCCGGATGCTTCAGCCCAAGCGCTTCGACGGGCTGGAGAGCGACCCTGTCGACTTCTTCACCGCGGTGCGCGAGATCGCGTCGGCCGACGGCTCCACCGGCTGGATCTCGTCGGTCCTGGGCGTGCACCCATGGCAGGTCGCCCTCTTCCCCGACGAGGCGCAGCAGGCTGTGTGGGGGAGCGACACCGCCACGCGGCTCTCCTCCTCCTACGCGCCGACCGGCAAGGCGGAGCTGACCGAGGGCGGCTACACACTCTCCGGAAAGTGGTCCTTCTCGTCGGGATCGGCTCATGCATCGTGGGTGCTGCTGGGCGGACTCGTCTTCAACGACGAGGGCGACGTCGTGGACTTCAAGACATTCATGGTGCCTCGGGAGAGCTACGAGATCGTCGATGTGTGGAATGTCGTCGGACTGCGGGGCACCGGCTCCAACGACATCCTGATCGAGGACGTCTTCGTGCCCGAGGCGTTCACGCTTTCGATGTCCGACACCGGACGCTGTTTCGGCCCGGGCCAGGAGCAGAACACTGCAGGGCTCTACAGACTGCCGTTCCACTCACTGTTCACCACCACGATCTCCAGCCCGATCGTGGGAATGGCCACCGGTGCGTATGCCGAGCACGTCGACATGCAACAGAAGCGGGTCCGGGCGGCGTACATCGGCGAGAAGGCGTCCTCTGATCCCTTCGCGGCAGTCCGCATCGCGCGCGCAGGCTCGGAGATCGACGCGGCCTGGGCGCTGCTGGTCGTCAACATCCGCGAGGAGCAGCACCACGTGAACAAGGGGGAGAAAATCCCGCTCAACCTGCGTCTGAAGCTGCGTCGTGACCAGGTGCTCGGCACCCAGCGCGCCATCGACGCGATCGATGCCCTCTTCGAGGCCTCGGGCGGTCGCGCG
>JAKDNC010000625.1 GCA_030452025.1 Nocardioides sp.
GGCGGCGTACGACCAAAGTCGTAGGTGGGCGTACTTTCGAAGCGGGGAATCCAGCCTGCGGGTGGATGTGGTCGCCGGCGGAAGGGGGGAGGGTTGGCATTCACAGCGGCCAGGTCCACCGAACGGAGCACCATGGATTCCCGGCATGACGACCGTGAGGATGCGGAGCTCCAGCGCCAGCGTTCACTGGTGCTCAAGGCAGCCCGGCGTCGGCGACGTGAGGCGAGCCGGGCGTTGCGCAATCGGCTCCTGCGCAACTCGGTGTCCTAGGGACGTCTACGTGCAGGGCACGCCGCCCAGCGCGGCGAGGCCCTCCCGATCACCCGGGCCGTAGGTGGTGACGCCGAGGTTCTCCGCGTTCATCAGCTCCCGGGCGTCCTGGACGTGGTCGAGCCCGACCAGGTGCGCGAACTCGTGGTCGACGATGGCCTGGCCCAGCAGCGCGCCCTCGCGCATCGTGTCCAGGTCCTCGAACGCGTCGACATCGAGGACGACGCGGCCGGTCGTGTAGTGCAACGTGGTGGTGGTGCCGTCCCGAACCGCAAGGCTCCCACCCACTCCGGCGACGTCGCCGGAGAGCCTGTCATATTCCTCCGCGGTGGCCCATCCCACCAGCACGGGGTCGTTGCGGCCGCGGATCCCGCCGATCTCCCAGTCCCGCCGGTCGGAGGTGCCTTGGAACTCGAAGCGGAAGCCGGTCGCCTCGCTGGTGTGCCGGACCGCGGTGTCGACCAGCTCGCGATAGTTGTCGGGCCCACCTTCGGGGTTGATGACGTATTCAATTCTCTTGCAGGGGTCGTAGCTGACCGGCTCCCGGCTGTTGCGCTGGGTCTGCATGAAGGTGAACGTGCCCTCGCCGTGCGCCACCTGCGGAGGTGCGCCGAGCCGCTCCGGCCCCCACCCGATCAGGCTGCGCAGTGACCCGGTTGTGTCCCCGGGGGAGAAGGCGACCACGCCGGCGACGATGATCCCGGCGACGAGCAGTCCCGGCAGCGTGCCGTTGCTCTGCCGCCGCGGCTTCTTCTGGGCAGCCGGCCTGCCGGTCGGCACGCCCAGACCGTGCGACCGGTCCAGCCTGTCGAGCTCGCGCAACCGCCTGGTCATGCTCCGCGCGCGCCAGCGTCGGGCCAGCCGGGCGCGGAGACTGTCGAACACGAACCAATTCTGCCCGAAAAGTGGTCAGGTCGGGAGTCGGACTTCTCGGCGTGGGTGGGCGGATCAGGAGCCTGCGGTCTCGTCACGCAGACGTGGCTCGGTGCGCCGCTCGGGTCGCAGTCCCTGGGCGTCGGCGTAGTACGCGCGAATCTTGTCCATGTCTGCAGCGGCATCGCCGGTCATCGCCATGGTGAGCCCCAGACGCATTGTGCGGGTCGGGCCGTCGATCGAGCCGAAGGTGACCGGGATGCCGGTCTGTCGGGAGAGCCGGTAGAAGCCGGACTTCCAGTGCTCGCCCTTGGTGCGCGTGCCTTCGGCCGCCAGGACGATCACGAAGGAGTCGTCCCTGGCGGCGTGCTCGGCGAGCTCGCGGACCACCTCGTCCGCGTTGTCGCGATCGATCGGGATGCCTCCAGTGGCCCGCAGGGCCAGGCCGACCGGTCCCTTGAAGAGCTCCCGCTTGACCAGCACCCGCGGCGCGACTCCCTGTGACCAGAGCAGGCTGATGGTCGCGACCCAGTCCCAGTTGGAGGTGTGCGGGGCCCCGACGAAGATCCCGGCCCGTGGGGCGCTGCCCACCGTCTTCCACCGGGCCAGCTTGAGGGCGGTCCGGGCAAACGTGCGGCGGATGATCATCGGCACTCCATGCGCACATCGTAGAGGCAGCCGGAGTAGGAGACCGAGCCTCCCGGTGACTCATCGGCGGTTGGTCGAAGGCGTGTGTTCGTCGACGGCGAACACGCTCAAGGGAATTGAGTGACAACGACTCAAGTTGTATCCGGATGAAGGCTCCGCACGAGGAGCCCGTCCGAGTCAAGGAGTGAGTGCAGATGCGCAACAACATGATTGTTCGTGACCCGTTCCGCGAGTTCGACACCCTGGTCCGGCGTAGCTTCGGCCAGAATCCGGTGCAGAATCCGGTGCAGAATCCGGCGCAGAACCTCGCGCAGGGAGCATTCGAGTCGCTCCAGCCCGGTTTCGTCCCCGCTGTGGAGACGGCCCGTGAGGGGGAGGACGCGGTGATCCGTGTCGAGCTGCCCGGCGTCGACGTCGCCAACGATGTCGAGGTCGAGGTCAACGACGGACGACTCGTGATCAGCGGCGAGCGCCGTGACGAGCGCGGCGAGGAGAGGGACGGCGCTCACCTCGGGGAGATCCGCTACGGGTCGTTCCGTCGGGCATTCCGTCTCGGCTCCGGGCTGGCTGCCGACGCCGTGAGCGCGTCGTACGACGCCGGCGTCCTCGAGGTCCGGGTGAACGGCGCCTACGCCGACCCGGCCGGCCAGAAGATCGCGATCAACACCACTGCCCCGAACCCCGCGCAGGCTGAGGTGTCGACGGAGGACGCCGGGTCCCAGGGGTCCTGAGCCCGGCCCCGGCAGG
>JAKDNC010000626.1 GCA_030452025.1 Nocardioides sp.
GAACGGCTCTTCCAACGGGTCCGGTGCGGGTGAGAAGTCGGGTTCCCCCAGCTCGACCGACTCCAGCTCGACCGACTCCAGCTCGACCGACTCCGGCTCGACCGACTCCGGCTCGGGTTCCAGCGCCGGCTCCGGCGCCAGTTCTGGCTCGTCCCGCGGCGGCAGTGACAGCAAGTCCAGCAGCGCCAGCCCGGCCTCGTAGGTAACCCGGTCCGCACTGCCTACGCTGGGTTCGTGCCTGATCTGAAAAAGACGTGGAGCGCCTTCCGCCGTTGGCCCTGGGTCGCACGCTGGGCGTCGTACGTCGCCGGCGGCGTCGTCCTCGCCATGGTCGTCGGACTGTGTGTCGGCGTGTACTTCGCCCGCTTGCCGTTCCCGCAGACCTCCGGCGAGGTCGCGATTCCCGGCCTCGAGGGTGAGGTCGAGGTGATCCGCGACGACCACGGCATCGCGCAGATCTACGCTGACTCCACCGCGGACCTGATGCGAGCACAGGGCTACGTGCACGCCCAGGACCGGTTCTACGAGATGGACGTCCGCCGACACATCACCGCGGGGCGCCTCTCTGAGCTCTTCGGCGAGACCGCACTCGAGACCGACAAGATGGTGCGGACGATGGGTTGGCGCAAAGTGGCAGAGCGGGAGCTCGCGATGCTTGAGCCGGCCACCCGCAGCGTCCTCGACGCCTATGCCGACGGCGTGAACTCCTACATCCACAGCCACGCACCCTCGGAGACGTCGCTGGAGTACTCCGTCCTGCGAACCAGCGGACTCGACTACCAGCCCGAGGACTGGACGTCGGTCGACTCGCTGGCCTGGCTCAAGGCGATGGCGTGGGACCTGCGCGGCAACATGCAGGACGAGATCGAGCGGGTGCTGCTCTCGGTCAACCACACCCCCGAGCAGGTCTCCGACCTCTACCCGGCCTACCCCTATGCCACCCACAAGCCGATCGTGAACCAGGGCGCGCTCGTCGACGGCAGCTACGAGCCCGACGCCACCGCGCCGGGGAGCCGCAACCCGGTCCGGCCGGCGTACACCGCCGACCAGGTCGACGCCCTCTCCGACGTCCTCGACTCCATGAAGGCGATGCCCGAACTGCTCGGCCGCGGGGACGGGATCGGCAGCAACAGCTGGGTCGTCAGCGGCGACATGTCCGCCACCGGTGAGCCGCTGCTGGCCAACGACCCGCACCTGGGCACCAGCGTCCCGGGCATCTGGTACCAGGTCGGACTGCACTGCCGCACGATCTCAGAGGACTGCCCCTTCGAGGTCTCGGGCTACAGCTTCTCCGGCGTTCCCGGAGTGGTGATCGGCCACAACCAGGACATCGCATGGGGGTTCACCAACCTTGGGCCGGACGTCAGTGACCTCTACCTGGAGAAGGTCGACGGCAAGCGCTGGTTGTACGACGGCCGCTACCGGCCGCTGACCTCGCACACCGAGACGATCAAGGTTCGCGGCGCCGACGACTTCGAGCTGACCGTCCGCGAGACCGCCCACGGGCCGCTGCTCTCCGATGTCTCCTCCGAGCTGAGCACGGTCGGCGCCAACGCGGAGGTGCCCGACGACGCACCGGATCGCGACAACGGCTACGCCGTGGCGCTGCGCTGGACAGCGCTTGACCCGGCACCGACCGCGGACGCGTTGCTGGCGATGAACACCGCAGGCAACTGGGACGAGTTCCGCTCCGCTGCCTCGGAGTTCAACGTGCCGGCGCAGAACCTCGTCTACGCCGACAGGGACGGCCACATCGGTTATCAGGCGCCCGGTCGGATTCCGATCCGCAAGTCCGGCAACGACGGGTCGGTCCCGGTCGCCGGCTGGCTCCCGGAGAACGACTGGAGCGGGACCTACATCCCCTTCGACGCGTTGCCGAAGTTGTTCGACCCGGAAGAGGGTTTCATCGTCACCGCCAACCAGGCGGTCACCGATCGCAGCTACCCCTACTACCTGACCAACGACTGGGACCAGGGCTACCGGTCGCAGCGGATCAGGGAGCTGATCGAGTCCGAGGACGACGTCTCCGTCAAGGAGGTGGCGCACATGCAGCTCGACACCCACAACGATCTGGCCGCCAAGCTGGTGCCCTACCTGCTCGACGTCGACCTGCCCGACGGCTACCAGCGCGATGGCCAGGAGCGCCTCGCCGCCTGGGACTACGACAACGACGCGGACTCGCCGGGGGCGGCCTACTTCAACGTGGTGTGGCGCAAGCTGCTCGCCCGCACCTTCCACGACGAGATGCGCGAGTCGCTCCATCCTGACGGCGGCAGTCGCTGGTGGGCAGCGGTTTCCCAGCTGCTGTCCCAGCCGGCCAGCTCCTGGTGGGACGACCACGGCACCGACGAGGTCGAGCGGCGCGACGACATCCTCCGCGAGGCGATGCTCGAGGCCAGCGACGAGATCGTGGTCCTGATGGACCGGGACCCGATGAAGTGGGAGTGGGGCCGCCTGCACGAGCTGGACCTCACCAACCAGACGTTGGGCACCTCCGGCATCGGGCCCGTGGAGTGGCTCTTCAACCGTGAC
>JAKDNC010000627.1 GCA_030452025.1 Nocardioides sp.
GTGCGGATCCCGTCGAGCGCAGAGACCAGCGCCCGGCCGAACCGGGCCCGGGCCGTGGAGGCCGCCGCTGCCGACCGGCCGGCGAACGGACGGCCCAGAGTCGAAGCGAGCGCGGAGGTGACCATCACGACCAGCAGCACCGTCCCCGCCACCCAGGTCCCCGCCAGCACGGCAGCCACAGCGGCTATGGCCAGCCCGTTGAGGAAGTCGACCCAGCGGTCGGCGTAGCGCGCGTAACGGTCGGCGTCCATCGAGCGCGCCACCACCTCACCGGGCGGCGTACGGGGCAGCCTCCGCTGGGCGGTCTGGCCGTTGAGCACGGCCATCCTGGTGCGAAGCATCACCTCGACCCACCACAGCGGGTAGCGCCAGAAGGCGTCAGCAAGCATCAGCGGAGCCGCCACCAGCGACACCGCCAGCGCGATCACCAGCAGCGCGGAGCCTTCACCGTCTTGGAGGTTCTCGACGATGTTGCCCCAGATGAGGCCGGTGAAGGCTCCCTGCGCACCGGTGAGCGAAGCGCCCAGGAACAGCAGTGCCCCGGCGATGCCCCACTTCGGCTGCACGAGGAGTGCACTGAGGATGCCTCTGGCCAAGCTCGGCCCGTCGCCCACCTCGGGGACCTCAGGCGGCGCACCGGTGCGGCGCCGTCCGCCGACGGCCCCGTGGGTGGCGTGGTCGAGGGTGGCGTGCGCCTCCGGCTCGTCCTCCTCGGTGGCGTCCAGCGCCGGGTCGTGCTCGACGCGACTGGCGGTCAACAGGTCCCGGAACGGGCCGTCGCTGAGCGCCAGCTCGTCACGACGACCCTGCTGCACCACACGCCCATGGTTGAGCACGGCGACCAGGGGCGCCCGCTCGATCGTGGACAGGCGGTGGGCGATGAGGACCCCGGTGCGGCCGGTGAGCAGCCGATCGGCCGCGACGACCACGCGCTGCTCGGTGAGTGGGTCCATCCGCGCAGTGGCCTCGTCGAGCACGACCACCTGAACGTCCCGGACCAGGAGCCGGGCGAAGGCGACGAGCTGTTCTTCGCCGGCGGAAAGGGTGATGCCGCCCGGGCCGAGGACGGTGTCGAGCCCGTCCTGCAGGCCAGCCACCCAACCATCGAGGCCGAGCTCGGCGACGGCCCTCTCGATCTGCTCGCGAGGTTGGTCACCGAAGAGCGTGATGTTCTCCGCCAACGTGCCGGCCAGGATCTCGGTGCGTTGAGTGACCACCCCGACGTCGGCGCGCAGCTGCTGCAGCTCGAGGTCGAGGACATCGATCCCGCCGAGAAAGACGGTTCCCCGAGGCGGCTCGACCGCCCGGGAGAGCAGGGAGGCCAGGGTCGACTTGCCCGATCCAGTGCGGCCGACCAGGGCGATGGTCTGCCCCGCAGGCGCGGCGAGGGAGACGCCGCGCAGGGCGAAGCTGCCCTCTGTATAGGAGAAGTCGAGGTCGCGAATGGCGAGCCCCAATCCGGGTCCGACGGGCATCGGCTGGCCGCCCGTGGCCTCCGGCTCCACGGCAAGCATCTGCCGAAGTCGGATCACCGCGCCCAGTCCGGCCTGCAGGTCGGGCAAGTGGTTCGCGAGCATGGAGATCTGGCCGACGAACGTCGTGGTCACCAGGAAGAGGGTGACCAACCGAGCCACGGACAGGTCTCCGTTGCTGGCCAGGGCGACACCCGCGACACCGATGCCCACCAGCAGCACGTGGAGAAGCAGGCCGGCTCGACGCGCCAGGCGGCTCTCGACGCGGACCACGGCAAGAAAGCGCGTGTGCACCGTCGAGGAGATCTTGGCCAGCCGCGAGATGACGTGAGACTGCCCCAGGCTGGTGCGCAGGTCGTCGCGCCCCGCGATCCCCTCCTCCAGCGCGGCGGCGTGGTCGGTCCAGGCCATCTCCTCCTTGATCGCGAGTCGCGAGATCTCCCCCAGCAACGGCCGGATCACCCGGAGGGTCACCGTGGCCAGCAGCGGGAACAGGATCCACGAGGGCCACCAGGTGAGGCCCGCGACGATCCACATCGGCAGCACCCCGAACACGGTGCGTGCGAGCATCCACAGTTGCCAGCGGACGAGGTTGCCGACCTCATGTGTGTCGTCGTCGACCCGGTCGAGGATCTCCCCCACCGCCTGCTCACCGAGGGCGGCGAGCGGCTGGTCCATCGCGGCGTCGAGGAGGTCCTCGCGCAAGGCACCCTCTGCGCGGTCGGACATGCCGACCCAGGTGATCTTGCCCAGCGTGTCCACGAATGAGGCACCGACGAGCATCACCGCGAGCACCTGCAACAGCCCCGCGGTCGGGTCCTCGGCCAAGCGCCCGGCGACGACAGTGCCGAGCGTCGTGCTGACTGCACCGATGGCTGCACAGGTGAGTGCGAACGCCGTTATCGGGTGCCGCAGACGCCTCCAGTCGACCCGCCGTGAGGGATCCTCGGAGATGGGCGGGCTGGGCTGCGTTGCCCGGTCTGCGGGCGAGGTGAGGGTGTCTGTCATGTCAGGTCAAAACTACGCCGATCCACCGACCCTTCTCCCCAGGTTTTTCC
>JAKDNC010000628.1 GCA_030452025.1 Nocardioides sp.
GAGCCCCTTCGACGGCGGCCGAGGACTCAGCGAGGTTCTCTCGATACTGCCGGCAGCCGGAGTAGGACGAGTAGGCCGAGGTGACGAAGACCGCGGCCCGCTGGATCCCCTCGTCGGCCATCTGCTGCAGCGCGTCGGTCAGGTAGGGGTCCCAGTTGCGGTTGCCCCAGTAGACCGGGAGATCGATCCCGTTGCCAGCCAGGTCCTCGCGGATGGCGGCGAGGAGTGCCCGATTCTGGTCGTTGATCGGCGAGCGCCCGCCGAACCCGAAGTAGTGCTCCCCCACTTCGACCAGTCGCTCGCGCGGGACGCCCCGACCGCGGGTCACGTTCTCCAGGAACGGCACGACGTCATCGGCCTTCTCGGGTCCCCCGAAGGAGAGCAGCAGCACTGCGTCGTACGGCGAGGCGTCAGCAAGCATGACCCCATCCTAGGAAGTGGGTGGCAACCGGCACGAGCGCCCCGGCAGACTGGGGCGGTGCTCTCCCCCTACCGTCGCGTGCTCTCGCTCCCGGGCACGTGGCAATTCAGCCTGTCCGGGTTCTTCGGGAGGCTGCCCACCTCGATGGTGAGCCTCGGGATAGTGCTGCTGGTCTCGACCCGGACCGGCTCCTACGGTCTGGCGGGGACCGTCGCCTCGGCCTACCTGCTCGCCCAGGCTGCGTTCGCGATCCTCCACGGCCGGCTCGCCGACCGGTTCGGCCAGGCCAGGGTCCTGGCGATCGCCCAGCTGGTGTTCACCACGTCGGTCGCGATGATGATGTGGTCGGTCGAGGCCGGCTGGAGCAACGTCGTCGTGCACCTGTTCGCAATGCTCGGTGGCGCGGCGTTCCCCCAGGTGGGTTCCTGTGTCCGGGCCCGCTGGTCCCACGCCGTCCACGACGCCCGCCAGGTGCAGACCGCCTACGCCTTCGAGTCCGTCGTCGACGAGGCCATGTTCGTGACCGGTCCGACGATCGTCACGTTCCTGGCCACGGCCTGGCACCCGTTGGCAGGGCTGAGCGCCGCGCTGGTCTCCAGCTTCCTCGGGACGATGGCCCTGGCCCTGCAGACCCGGACCGACCCCGGACCCCACGACCGGGCCGCGTCCTCCGGCCCGCGCCCGGCCATGCCCTGGCGGATCGTCGCCCCGATGGCAGCAGTCAGCCTGGCGATGGGGGTCGTCTTCGGGGCCGCCGAAGTGATCACGGTCGCCTTCACCCAAGAGCGTGACCTGCCCCAGTGGGCCGGTCCCCTGCTCGGTGTCTGGGCCATCGGCAGCCTCACCGCTGGGCTGGTCACCGGTCTGGTCATGTGGCGCAGCAGGCCCGAGGTCCGGGTCCAGGTGGGCGTCCTCGCCCTCGGGCTGACCCAGGCTCCACTGATCCTGGTCGACTCGATCTGGCTCCTCGGATTCATGCTGCTGCTCGGCGGCATGGCCATCGCTCCCACCCTGATCGCGACGCTCGCGGTGATCGAGCAGAACGTTCCACGGGGACGGCTCACCGAGGGCATGTCGATCCTGCACACCGCCATGGGATTCGGGATCGCTCCCGGTGCCACCCTGTCCGGGCTCGTGGTCGACGGTCATGGCGCATCCCCGGCGTACGTCGTGCCGGCAGCCGCCGCCCTCCTGGGCGCCGTTGCTGCCTGGACCGGACGCGCTCCCGTAACCTCCACCCCATGAACGAGTGGCGCAACTGGTCAGGCATCGAATCCTCCCGTCCGACGCGGGTCTTCGCACCGACATCCACCGACGACGTCGTGGCCGCGGTGCAGGACGCCGCCGAGCGTGGCGGCACCGTGAAGATGGTGGGGACGGGCCACAGCTTCACTGCCATCTCGGCACCCGAGGACACGATGCTCAGACCCGAGGGGCTGCGCGGCATCGAGTCCGTGAACCACGACGCGATGACGATCACCGCCGGGGCCGGCACTCCGCTGCACCTCCTCAACGACGCGGCCGCCCGCCAGGGGCTGTCGCTGCACAACATGGGTGACATCGCCGAGCAGACGCTCGCCGGCGCGGTCAGCACCGGCACGCACGGCACGGGGGGCGTCAAGGCGTCAGTCTCGGCGCAACTCGCCGGACTGCAGATGGTCACTGGTGACGGGTCGGTGATCGAGGCCAGCCCCGACGAGAACCCCGAGGTCTTCGCGGCAGCGCGGATCGGGCTCGGCGCCCTCGGCATCCTGACCCGGCTCACCTTCGAGATGGAGCCGCTGGGCGTCCTCGAGGCCCACGAGAGGCCAATGTCGTGGGAGGCCGCCCTGGCCGACTATGACGAGATGGTCGCGGCGGGCCACCACACGGACATGTACTGGTTCCCGCACACCGACCACGTGCACGTGAAGACCAACACCCGCGTCGACCTGGACCCCGACGAGGCGGAGCGACTCTCCGCATTCCGGTCATGGCTCGACGACGACTTCATGTCCAACACCGCCTTCGGGGCGCTCAATGCGGTGGGCAACCGGGCACCAAGGCTGATCGCGCCGTTCAACCAGATGGCCGGCCGGCTGCTCTCCGAGCGCCGGTACAGCGACAT
>JAKDNC010000038.1 GCA_030452025.1 Nocardioides sp.
CTTGGCGGCCGCCGTGGCCTGCGCCCGTGCGTTCTCGATGACGTGCTCGGGGGCCTGTACGACGACGTACCCGGCCGTGTCGAAGCCGGCCCGGCCGGCGCGCCCGGCGATCTGTTGGAACTCGCGGGTGCGCAGGGTGCGCATCCGGGTGCCGTCGAACTTGGCAAGACCGGTGAACAGGACGGTGCGGATCGGGACGTTGATGCCCACGCCGAGTGTGTCGGTGCCGCAGATGACCTTCAGCATGCCGTGCTGGGCGAGCTGTTCGACCAGCCGGCGATATTTCGGCAGCATGCCGGCGTGGTGCACCCCGACCCCGTTGCGGACCAGGGTGGAGAGCGTCTTGCCGAAACCGGAGCCGAACCTGAACGCACCGATCTCCTCGGCGATGCGGTCCTTCTCCTCGCGGGTCACCAGCTTCCCCTTGAGACTCCCCGCCCGCAGCAGGCTGCTCGCGTGGGCGATGGCGTCCTTCTGTGTGAAGTGGACGACGTAGGCCGGGACCTGCCCGGTGGTGATGAGCTCCTCGACGGTCTCGTCGAGCGGAGTCAGCGCCCAGGTGAAGCTCAGCGGGACGGGCCGCTCCGCGTCGTCGACCAACACGCTCTCGCGACCGGTGCGGCGGGTCATGTCGGTCAGGAACGGGTCCACGTCGCCGAGCGTGGCCGACATCAGCAGGAACTGCGCCTGTGGGAGGGCCAGCAATGGAACCTGCCAGGCCCAGCCACGGTCGGGCTCGGAGTAGAAGTGGAACTCGTCCATGATCACCAGACCGACGTCGGCACCGGCGCCCTCACGCAGCGCGATGTTGGCCAGCACCTCCGCGGTGCAGCAGATGATCGGGGCGTCGGCGTTGACCGACGCGTCGCCAGTCAGCATGCCGACGTTGTCGGCACCGAAGACGGAGCAGAGTGCGAAGAACTTCTCGCTGACCAGCGCCTTGATCGGTGCCGTGTAGAAGGAGACACGGTCCTGGGCCAGGGCCGCGAAGTGGGCGCCCGTGGCCACCAGCGACTTCCCCGAGCCGGTGGGGGTGGCCAGGATGACGTTGTGACCCGAGAGGATCTCGATGAGCGCTTCGTCCTGGTGGGGGTAGAGGTCGATGTCGCTCGACTCGGCCCAGTCGGTGAACGCGTCGTACAACGAGTCCGCGTCGACGGTCCGGGGGATGCGATCGGTCAGTGTCATCGGCGGGCCCTGGGGTGTGCGGTGGCGAAGACCTCGCGGAGGTTGTCCACGGTGACCAGCGTGTAGATCTGGGTGGTGGTGACCGAGGCATGACCGAGCAGCTCCTGGACCACGCGAACGTCGGCGCCGCCGTCGAGCAGGTGCGTGGCGAAGGAGTGGCGCATCGTGTGCGGTGAGACGTCCTTGGTGATACCGGCGCGGTCAGCGGCCTTGGCGAGCGAGGTCCAGGCGCTCTGCCGGGACAGGCGCCCTCCGCGGGCGTTGAGGAACAGCGCCGGAGTTCCCCTGCCGGTCGCCACGAGCTCCGGGCGACCGCGCACGAGGTAGGCATCGATGGCCTCGCGGGCGTAGGAGCCCACTGGCACGATACGTTCCTTGCTCCCCTTGCCCCGCAACCGGACGACGGCGTCGGTCAGGTCCAGGTCGTCGACGTCGAGGCCGACTGCCTCGGAGATGCGGGCACCGGTGCCGTAGAGGACCTCCAGCAGCGCGCGGTCGCGCATCGAGAGCACCGTGCCCGGGGCCCCGGCCGCCTCGAGGATCGCCTCGACGTCGGCCAGCGGCAGCGCCTTGGGCAGCCGCTTGGTCGGTGTGGGCGGCTTCACCGCCGCCGCGGGGTCGAGCTCGGCGAGCCCGTCGCGCACCGCGAACTTGTGGAATCCTCGTACGGCGACCACGGTGCGCGCCGCGGACGTCGCGCCCAACGGCTGATGGTCAGGACCGCCCTCCCGGAGCCGCATCAGGAAGTCGGAGACGACCGCCTCGGTGATTCCGGCCAGCTCGGTGACCCCGACGCCGTGCAGGTGCTCCTGGTAGCGACGCAGGTCGCGCCGGTAGGACAGCAGGGTGTTCTCCGCCAGTCCACGCTCGACCGAGAGGTGATCGAGGTAGGTGCGGACGGCGCGGGTGAGCTCGGTCGGCGCGTTCAGGTCACTCGCCCCGCGGGCCTGCAGTTGCCGGCACCCCGAGCCACCAGCGCGTCGTGGGCGAAGACGGCGATCGCGACCGGTCCGTCGGTGACCCGACCGTCGAGGATCGCCTCACGGAGCTCGTGCAGGGGCACCCACATCGACGCCATGTCGGCCTCTTCGTGCTCCAGCTCGAAGTCGCCTCGGTCGCTGCGGGAGAGGCCGCGGGCCAGGTAGAAGTGCTGCTTCTCCGCAGAGATGCCCGGTGAGGAGAAGACCGAGAGCAGATGGGGCCAATCGGTGGCCTCCAGCTCGGCCTCTTCGCGCAGCTCGCGCACGGCGACATCGAGGGGGTCCTCCCCCTCGTGGTCGCAGACCCCGGCCGGCAGTTCGACGAACCGGGTCTGTGCCGGGTGCCGATACTGGCGCAGGCAGAAGACCTCGTCGTCGTCGTTGATGGCCAGGATCATGGCTGCGCCCGGATGCTCGAGGACCAGCCTGCGGAACGTCGTACCGTTCGGGTCCTCCGGTGCGGCGACCTCGTCGGAGCGGAGGGCAACCACCCAGTCGTCTCGGTGGATGTCGGTCGAGTTGGCCACGGGCCAGGACTCAGGGGTGTCTCCGATCAACGCCATCGGTGCCTCAGCCCTCGTCCTGCGCGTCGTCGTGGCGACGCAGGCCGCTCTCGTCGATCGGGATGCGGAGCTCCTTCTGACGCTCGATCGCTGCGCCGACCAGGCCAGCGAAGAGCGGGTGCGGCTTGGTGGGGCGAGACTTGAGCTCCGGGTGCGCCTGAGTGGAGACGTAGTAGGGGTGCATCCCCTTCGGCAACTCGACGAACTCGACCAGCGAGTCGTCGGGCGAGGTGCCGGAGAAGACCAGGCCGGCCTTCTCCAGCTGGTCGCGGTAGGCATTGTTGACCTCGTAGCGATGCCGGTGGCGCTCCTCGATCTCCGCCTGACCGTAGGTCTCGCGGACCACGCTGCCCTCCTTGAGGATCGCTGGGTAGAGGCCCAGGCGCATGGTGCCACCGAGGTCACCGGCGCCGTCGACAAAGGACTTCTGCTCCTCCATCGTGGCGATCACCGGCTCCGCGACATCGGGGTCGAACTCGGTCGAGCCAGCCTTCTCCAGTCCGGCCTCGGAGCGGGCGTACTCGATCACCATGCACTGGAGGCCCAGACACAGGCCCAGTGTGGGGATGCCGTGGGTGCGGGAGTAGGTGAGCGCGCCCAGCTTGCCCTCGATGCCGCGGATGCCGAAGCCTCCGGGGACGCAGACGGCGTCCACGTCGGACAGGTGCCTGGCGGCCCCGGACGCGGTGGCGCACTCGTCGGAGGGAACCCACCGGATGTTGACCTTTGCCTCGTGGGCGAATCCACCGGCCCGCAGCGCCTCACCGACGGAGAGGTAGGCGTCGGGCAGGTCGATGTACTTTCCGACCAGAGCGACGGTGATCTCCTCGTTGGGGTGGTGCACCCGCCGCAGGAGGTCGTCCCAGACGGTCCACTCGACGTCGCGGAAGGGCAGGTTGAGACGGCGTACGACGTAGGCGTCGAGCCCCTCGGAGTGGATCACCTTCGGGATGTCGTAGATGGAGGGGGCGTCGGCGCAGGTGATCACGGCTTCCTGCTCGACGTCGCACATCAGCGAGATCTTCTTCTTGATCGAGTCCGGGATCTCCCGGTCGGAGCGGCACACGATCGCGTCCGGCTGGATGCCGATCGAGCGCAGCGCGGCCACGGAGTGCTGCGTCGGCTTGGTCTTCAGCTCGCCGGAGGGGCCCAGGTAGGGCACCAGGGAGACATGGAGGAAGAAGCAGTTGTCGCGGCCGATGTCGTGGCGGACCTGGCGCGCGGCCTCCAGGAACGGGAGCGACTCGATGTCGCCGACAGTGCCACCGACCTCGGTGATCACCACGTCGACCCCGTCGCCCCCCATCGCCTGGATGCGGTCCTTGATCTCGTTGGTGATGTGCGGGATCACCTGGACGGTGTCGCCGAGGTAGTCACCGCGGCGTTCCTTCGCGATCACCGAGGAGTAGACCTGCCCCGTCGTGACGTTGGCGATCTGGTTGAGGTCGGTGTCCAGGAACCGCTCGTAGTGTCCGATGTCGAGATCGGTCTCGGCCCCGTCATTGGTGACGAAGACCTCGCCATGCTGGAACGGGTTCATCGTTCCGGGATCGACGTTGAGGTACGGATCCAGCTTCTGCATCGTGACCCGGAGTCCCCGGGCCTTCAGCAGATTTCCCAGGCTTGAGGCGGTGAGCCCCTTGCCGAGAGAGGATGCGACGCCTCCGGTGACGAAGACGTGCTTGGTTGGCGCGGACGAGGCCAAGGAAAACTCCCGTGGTCAGACTGGTTCCACCATAAATTCTGGTCTGCTACGGGGTTCTAGGCTACCAACGATTCCACCCCGATGGGCAATCAGCCGCGCGGTAGAGCCCCGCCACTTCCGTTGGCACCGTACTGCCCGGGCTTCCCGCTCGCGCTCGCGGCAAGGGTCAGCACTGTGGCCACCCGTCCGGTCAGGGTCTGGATCGAGTCGGTGGACGAGGCCTCGGCGGTGAAGTCGTCGTCGGTGCGGATGCCCTTGAGCAGACCCGAAGCCCCGGACTCGGTGGTCCCCGCGACGACGAGACCGTCGGCGCTCCCGGCCATCCCCGTGGCCAACTGCGCGACGAGCTTCGCGAGATCGCCGGAAGCATCGCCCTCGTCGCCGAGCACGATGATGACCAGGCTGGCGCGCTTGCCGTTGCCGGTGTTGCGGGTCAGGAACTCGGAACGCTCCAAGCTGCTGAGGACGTTCTTGGTGGCGGCGTTGCCGGTGTCCCCCGCGTCCTGGCGGGTGCCGACGGTGAAGCCGACCAGGCGCCCGAGGCGGACGTAGGCGGGGTCGGTCGTGGCCACCCCGGTGCCCGGGACACTCTCGACGATCTGTGCGCTCAAGGAGCTGACCAGGGCACTGTTGTCGGGGTCCAGCAGCGCTGACTTGGCGCCGTACGTCCCAGCGATGGTGCCGTCGGCCTGCTTGACCAGGTCGCCGAGGGACTGCACGATCTTCGGGTCAGACCCGGGCAGGGTGACGAAAGCGACGGTGCGGTGCTTCAGGACGCCGTTGAGCGCGCTCTGCGACACGTCGCCGGCAAACTCGTCCTGGAATGAGGTCACCAGCGACGCCTGCTCGATCTCGGCACTCTGGTCCTGGACCTGCTCATCGCTGTCCCCGGACCGTCCGACCTCGGAGAGTGGGCCGCCGCCGAGTGCCACCCCGACCGCGAGGGCAAGGAAGACGGCGACGATGGTCAGGACGTGGTAGCGGAACGAAATCACGAGAAGAGTCCTTGAATACGGTCGATCAGGTGGTCAGCGGCGTCGGGGGCGCGGTCGATCCAGTCCTGCCCGACGGGAGTGACTGCGATCGCGGCCGCAACGGCCAGGAGACCGACGAGCAGGACCAGCAGGACCTGCCACAGACGCACCCGGCCGGAATAGAGCGCGGGAATCGCGCGGGCGTCGACGAGTTGGGCGCCGACCTTGAGGCGGGTCAGGAAGGTGGAGGACAGCCCCCCGCGCTGGCGGTCGAGGAAGTCGTCCAGGCTGGTGTGCACCCCCACGCCCACGATCAGAGAGGCGTGGCCCAGGAACCCGAGTACCAGGGCGGCGTCCTCCGTCGTGGCTCCGGTCTCGAACCTCAGCGAGCGGACCCCCATCCGCTCCAGGGAGTCGGTGGGCGTCGTCCCGCTCCCGCGGTCGACGACCAGCACGACGTCCTTGGCCGCGCGCAGCGCCTTCGCTGAGACGTCAACGCTCTCGCGGCCGGTCGACAGAGGTGAGGTGAGCACGATGACGTCGGGTGCATGGCCCGCGGCCAGCAGCGCGTCGGCACCCCGGTCGACCGCGATCAGGACCGGCTTCTGCTCGCGCAGGTAGGCCTTGATTCCCTTGAGCTCCTCGGCGTGGTCGGGGCCGGGCACGACCACCACGACCGGCCGGTCCCTCAGCCGGGTCCCGAGCCGGGGTGCGCCCTTGTCATGGAGGAAGAGCTCCTGCTCCTGGCGGAGGAACTCGGTGCTGTTGTGGGTGAAGCTCTCCAGCTGGCTGATCATGCCGCTGCGAGCCTCACCGAGCTCAGCTGTCAGTCGGTCGTCGTCAAGCACGTCACCGCGGGCGAGCTCGTCCTCGCCGTCGAAGAGACCGTCCTGGTGGAGGCGCGCGTTTCGGCCGTCTTTGAGGGCGCTCAGCGCTTCGGGTCCGATCCCGTCAACCAGCAGGATGCCGGCGTCGATAAGGATCGTGGCCCCGAGTGCCGGATATCGACCCGAGACGAACCGCGAGGCGTTGACCACCGCCACCACCTCGGCGTCGACGAACTGCTGTGCGGTGGTGCGATCCAGGTCGAGATGATCAAGGACCGCGATGTCGCCGGGCTGGAGTCGGGGAACCAGGTTGCGGGCGCGCCGCTCGACGCGCACGGTCCCGGTGATTCCGGGCAGCGCAGTGCGGCGATCCTGACGGGTGGGGAGTCTCATGACCTATTCATGGTCGCACGCCGGCCGCCGTGGATCCGGTATCGATGGGGGCGCGTGTCCCCCACACCTGAGCCGGTCCGGGGAGGGTTTCTCAGCGGCCCGAGCGTGCGGTCTCGAGCAGTTCCTGTGCGTGCGCCAGTGCGGTGTCGGACTCCTCCATGCCGGCGAGCATCCGGGAGAGTTCCCGGACCCGTTCGCTCTCGTCGAGAACGGTCAGGCCCGAGGTGGTGACGGTGCCGTCGCTTGACTTGGCCACCACTACGTGGCGGTCGGCGTACGCCGCGACCTGCGGCAGGTGGGTGACCACCAGGACCTGCGCTGTCCGGGCCAGCTGTGCCAGCCGCCGACCGACCTCGACGGCTGCCTTGCCGCCGACACCGGCGTCGACCTCGTCGAAAACGAACGTCGGGACCGGGCTGGTCTCGGCGAGGGCCACCTCGAGCGCGAGCATCACCCGGGAGAGCTCACCGCCGGACGCTCCTCTGTGCAAGGCACGGGCATCGGCACCCGTGTTGGCGGCGAGCAGGAACTCCACCTCGTCGACTCCGCTGCCGGAGTAGCGCAGCCATCTGTCCCCCACCCGTAGTGGGACACCGGCCCGCTCCTCGGACTCCGGGGCCCCAAGGTCGTGCTGGCGCACGTCCACGTCGACCTGCGCATGCGGCATCGCGAGCAGCGTCAGCTCTTCGGAAACCATCTTGCCGAGTTTGCTGGCGGCCTTCCGACGGGCCGAGGAGAGGTCCGCGGCGGCCTTCCCCAGGGCGACACGCAGATCGGCGCGCCGACGCCGCAGCTTGCCGATGCGATCGTCGGTGCCGTCGAGGTCCTGCAGGCGCAGGGATGCCTGGCGGGACCACTCGAGGACCTCGTGGATCGTCTCGCCGTACTTCCTGGTCAGGCCCGTCAGCACGGCACGGCGCTCGGAGACGACGGCCAGTCGGTTGGGGTCGACATCGAGTCCTGAGGCATAGGAGGCGACATCGGAGGCTACGTCGGAGAGCAGGTAGGAGACCTCGGCGAGGCGGTCGGCAAGATCGGCGGCAGCAGGGTCGTGGCCGCGGACTCCCTCGAGCTGCGCGCGGGCGTGCGAGGTGGCGCCCAGAGCGTCGACGCCGCCCCCGTCGCCGGCGAGGGACTCCGAGGACAGTGCCTCCCGGGCACCCTCGGCGGCGGCGCGCAGGGTGTCGGCGAAGCCGAGCCGGGACTCTTCTGCGGCCAGCGATTCGTCCTCACCCGGCTCGGGAGAGACGGCTTCGACCTCCTCGAGTCCGAAACGGAGCAGGTCGGCCTCCCGGGCGCGCTCACGGGCCGAGGTGACCACCTCGGTCAGCTCGGCCTCGATGTCGACGAGCTGCGCGTGCAGGTCGGCGTACTTCCCGGCCAAGCCCGTGATCTTCTTGCCACCGAACCTGTCCAGGGCGTTGCGCTGGGCCGAGGGCTTGAGCAGGCGGTGCTGGTCGGACTGGCCGTGGACAGCGACCAGTGGCTCTGCGATCTCGGAGAGCTGGGCCACCGGGACCGAGGCGCCACCGACGAAGGCGCGCGAGCGCCCCTCGCTGGCGATGTTGCGCGCCAGCAGCACGGTGTCGTCCTCGGCTGCCCCGCCGACTGCCTCGACGGAAGCGATGAAGTCGGGCAGTGACCGGGCATCGACTATGCCTTCGACACGGGCTGCCTTGGCGCCCTTGCGGACAGCCCCACTGTCGGCGCGACCGCCGAGCAGCAGGCCCAGCGCGGTCACGACCATGGTCTTGCCGGCTCCGGTCTCACCGGTGATCACGGTCAGACCCGGGCCGAGTTCCAGGGTCGAGGCGTCGATGACTCCCAGCGACTGGATCCGGATCTCCTCAATCATCGCTGGACTCCTTCATCGCTGGCCTCCTTCATCGCTGGCCTCGATGCCGCGTCGCCGTCTTTCCGCGGCCCCGCGCCAGCCTTCGACGGACAGGCCGAACTTGGCGACCAACCGGTCGGTGAAGGGCGCTTCGTGGAGTCTGACCAGACGCACGGGGCTGGCGCCACGGCGCACTTCGATGCGGGCTCCCGGTGGGAGGTCGACGGTACGACGCCCGTCGCACCACAACACGCCGGCGCCCTCGGTCCGGGCCAGCACCTCGACGGCCAGGACAGACGTCGGCGCCACCACCATCGGGCGGGCGAAGAGTGCGTGCGCGCTGATCGGGACCATGAGCAGGGCCTCGACCCCGGGCCAGACGACCGGTCCGCCGGCAGAGAAGTTGTAGGCGGTCGATCCGGTGGGCGTGGCGCACACCACGCCGTCACAGCCCCAGCGCGACAGCGGACGCCCGTCGATCTCGACGACGACCTCGAGCATCCGTTCGCGCGCGGCCTTCTCGACGCTGGCCTCGTTGAGGGCGAAGGTGCTGCTGAGAAGTTCCTTGCCCTGGTAGACCGAGACGTCGATGGTCAAGCGCTCTTCGGCGGTGTAGCGGCGGGCCACGATCGCCTCGATCGTTGACTCGACGTCGTCGGACTCCGCCTCGGCGAGAAAGCCGACGTGACCGAGGTTGACGCCCAGCAGTGGGGTCGTGGTCCCGTGGGTGAGCTCGGCGGCACGCAGGATGGTGCCGTCCCCGCCGATGACGACGGCGATCTCGCAGTCCCGGGAGGGCCGGTCATCGGCCGAGACGATCTCGAGCGCGGGCTCGTAGGAACCAGCGTCGACGGCCAGCTGTGCAGCCTCGGAGTCGACGAGCCGCACGACGATGCCGTGCGCGGTCAGCGCCTTGCAGAAGGCACGCGCGACCTCACGCGCATCCTCGCGCCCGGTGTGGGTCAGCAGCAGGACGCGGCGCAGATCACTCAGCGGAGCACTCACGGATCCACCTTCTCACCCGCCACCCCCAAGCTGGCGGAGCGTTGCACCTCCGAGGCGATCTCGCCGGTGTCGAGGGTCGCTGCGCCTTCACGGAGCCAGAGGAAGAACTCGACGTTGCCCGAGGGCCCGGGCAGCGGGCTGGTGGTCACCGCTCGGGCGCCCCACCCACGACGGGCGGCCCCGCGGGCGATGACCTCGACCGCCTCGGTGCGCAGTGCCAGGTCGCGCACCACTCCCCCTTTGCCGACCCGATCCTTGCCGACCTCGAACTGCGGCTTGACCATCACGGCCAGGTCGGCCCCGGGTGCGGACACACGGATGAGTGCGTCCAGGACGAGCTCGAGAGAGATGAAGGAGAGGTCGCCGACCACCAGGTCGACGGGCTCACCGATGACCTCGAGGGTCAGGTCGCGAATGTTGACCCGGTCATGCACGTGGACGCGCTCGTCCTGTCGCAGGCGCCAGACGAGCTGGCCGTAGCCGACGTCCACGGCGACGACCTCGGTGGCGCCGTGGCGCAGCAGGACGTCGGTGAAGCCACCCGTGGAGGCTCCGGCGTCCAGGCAACGGCGACCGGCCACTTCGAGACCCAGCGGTGTGAAGATCTCGAGGGCACCGGCCAGCTTGTGCCCTCCGCGTGAGGCGTAGTCAGGACGGTCGGAGTCCTCGACCACGACGATGGCGACGTCGGTGGTCACTCCGGTGGCGGGCTTCGCGGCGTACGCGCCGTTGACCTTCACCTGTCGGGCCGCGATCAACTCGCTGGCGTGTTCCCGGGAGCGGGCCAACTTGCGACGGACCAGCTCGGCGTCGAGCCGTAGGCGGCGTGGCGGCATCCGGGTCAGTTGCCCGGACGCGGCATGTCCGCGATGCCATTGTTCGCGCCGTCGAGCGCCTTGCGAAGCTGGCTGTGCGCGTTCTCGAAGACGGCGACATGTTCGTCGACGGGCTGGTCCCCGAGGGCATCGAGGGAGTCGAGGACGCGGTCGACGGCCTGGTTGCCGGTGCGCTCCGTGTCGTGCTGCCCGGGCGGTAGATCGCCGGTGACCTCATCCCCGGCGCACTGATTCCCGACGACGTCGTTCAGGTCGTCGGATTCCGGGGACTCCTCGGCCCCGTCCTGCGGCTCGCCGTCGAACTCGTCGCTCATGACGCCACCGTACCCTGCGACGGGGTCTCTGCCGGGACCTGTTCCCGCACCCCCGAAGGGTCCGCAGGATCGCCCGACTCGTCGAGCCACTCCCAGCTGGCGGCCGCCACGACCCTCCACCAGTCGTCGGGAGAGCCCGATCCGGCGACCTCCAGTCGCCCCTCGCGCACCCGACCCGACCAGCCCCCGACGGTGTGGCCGTCGCTGGTTTGCGACGGCGCCCCGTGAGCGGTGAAGAGACCACCGAGGTCACTTGAGATGTACGTCGGCCGCAACGCGCGCGGAGCCGCCACCAACTCGGCCATCCCGGCCACACCGGTGAGCACCAGCAACGAGTCGATCCCCGCGTTGTTGGCCCCCTCGATGTCGGTGTCGAGCCGGTCCCCGACCATCAGTGGCCGCTCTCCCCCGACCCGGCGGATGGTCTCGTCGAGCAGCGGCCGCTGCGGCTTGCCGGCCACCCGGGGCTCGACCCCGGCGAAGTCGGCCAGCATCTGCACCTGAACGCCATGGCCCGGCCCGAGCCCGTAGTCCGTCGGCACCGTCATGTCGGTGTTGCTGGCCACCCAGGGCAGCCCGTCACGGATCAGCACCCCGCCGACCATGATTCGCTTCCAGGGCACTTCGGGCGCATAGCCGGTCACGACTGCGACTGGCTCCTCGGCCAGGGAGGTGACGGGCTGGAGGCCCGCGCCGCGCAGGGCCTCCTCCAGGCCATCACCGCCGAGAACGTAGATCCGGGCATCGAGCCCGAACTGCTCGAACAGGAGGTGTGCAGCGGCTTGGGCCGAGGTGACCACGTCATCCGGGTCGGCCTCGATGCCCAGCCCGTTCAGGTGGGCGGCAACCTGCCGCGGCGTACGCGAGGCGTTGTTGGTCACGAATGCGAGGTGCATGCCCGCTGTCCGTGCACGTTGCAGGTGCTGCGCTGCGCCGGGCACGGCGTCGGGTCCGATGTAGACCACTCCGTCAAGGTCCAGCATCGCCAGGTCGTAGGACTCACTGAGCGCCGCCGTTGACTTCTCCAACATGCCTGTCTCCTCCATCGGTGTTCGGGCCACCGGCCGAACTCTGGTTGGCCGGTCCGCCTAAGATCGGTCGGATGGACACCAAGGAATCGGAACCGGCGCATTTCGTCCTGCGCCCCTTCCGTGCCCTGCGGCTCGCCCACAGTCATGTCGGAGATCCGATGGCGAACCGGATCTTCGCCCGACCCTATCGAGCCGTGCCTGCACGGTTGCTTGATTGGCGCAACAAGCGGCACCTGAAGCTGGACTCTCGTCCGGCGATCTACGTGCACGAGTACACCTCCGCAGGTGTCTCGATCCGGGGTCTCGTCGGCACTCTGGACCTGGCCGGCACCGACGAGAGCGTCATCCCGCACGAGGGCGTGCGCGATGACCAGGTCCGCCAGCTGGCGGAGCGCATGGAGGAGATGTCGCTGAACCCGGCCCCCATCATGTTGCTGCACAAGGGCCCCCAGGCGGTCCGGGACCTCCTGTCCGAGACCACGGCCGGTGAGCCGCAGCTGGTCTACACCGATCGCGGTGATCAGCTGCAGCGTGTGTGGCGGATCACGGATCCAGAGAGCATCGCCACGCTCACCTCGCACTTCGCCGCGACGCGGGCGCTCATCGCGGATGGCCATCACCGCTTCGCCGCTGCGCGCAGCCTCGACGCGAAACATCCCGACACCGGCTGGAGTCGCACGCTGGTCATGCTCATCGATGAGCTGGACACGCCCTTGCAGCTGTGTGCCATCCACCGGACGATCAGGCGATTCGGGCTGGCGAGCGTGGAGGAGCATGCACGGACATCGGGGGACCACTTCCAGCGGCATGCCAGCAGCCATCAGGCCCTGGCGAAGTTGCGTGACTCGCTGGTGCTGCACGACGGTGACCGCTGGGCGACGCTCACGCCGACGCATGCCGATCGGCTTCTGGTCGCGTGGCTCCACGAGGAGCTGATGCCGGCCTGGTCCGTGGGCGAGGACCGCCTGCTGTTCCACCACTCAGCCAGTGCCGCGATCGACCGGGCCGGGCTCGGCCTGTCCGTGCTGCTTCCGGCCCCCACCTTCGAGCAAGTGGACCGCTCGGCACGTTTGGGTCAGCTACTGCCCCAGAAGGCCACCTCCTTCCAGCCGAAACCGCACCTTGGCGTCCTCATGCGGGAACTGCGCGACGAATGAGGCGCCCAGCGGTGGCTTCCACTTCCACACGGGAGACCGCGGCTCCGCTGACTCGGAAGAACCTCCGTCTCAGCGCCCCCTGAATCTCGACGTCGTCCCCTTCGGCCCAGCCGGTCACCGAGCGCCTGACCCGACCACCCCACACGGAGCAGTCGATCCAGTCCACGCCCTTGCGGTCCCCCTCTCGTGGCACGACCACCCGCAGCGTCCACACCGAATCACCGCTGGGCAGTACCTTCTCCTCGGGGTCGCGCGAGAGACGCCCGGACAGCAACACCTGATTGGTCATGTGATCACCTCCGGCCCCCACCCTGCTGCACACCCCGCGCGGAAATGACCAGGGCGCCGGGCC
>JAKDNC010000629.1 GCA_030452025.1 Nocardioides sp.
CCCTTTTTTCGCCCCCCAATTCACCCCCCACCAGGGGGGGGGGGGGGGGCCCCCAAAATCCCCGGGGGCGGGGGGGGGGGGGCCCCCCCCCCCCCCCGACTCCCGGGTCGGTTCCGACTTCAGGTCGGACGGTCAGCTCGAGACCTTGAGTTCCCCGTCGATGATCTGCTGCTTGAACTCCTCGATCTGGTCCATGACGTCCTTGTCGACGTCATCCTCGAAGTCGTGGAGCGGGCCCAGGGCCACACCGTCGTTGGCCAGCGTGCCGACGTAGGGCTCCTTGGTCGTGTTGCCCTCGATCGACTCGACGATGGCCTCCTCCACTGCGGTGTCCATGCGCTTCATCACAGAAGTGAGGAGGACGTCGCAGTATTCGGCAGCCGAGACGCAGCCGTCGGTGTCGACCCAGATGCCCTTGACGTCGGCTTCCTTGACGGCCTTGAGGCCACCCAGGCCGGACGGACCGGCAACCGGCATGATGATGTCGGCACCCTGACGGATCAGGGTCTCGGCAATCGCCTGGCCCTTCGACCGGTTCTCGAAGTCCTCGGTGAAGGAACCCTTCTGCTCGGCTGCATCCCAGCCGACCACCTGGACGTCGGCGTCATTCATCTCGTTGAACTTGTCCACGCCGGCGGAGAAGCCGTTCATGAAAATCGTGACCGTGGGAATGTTCGCGCCACCGAAGGTGCCGACCTTGCCGGTCTCCGTCTGCGAGGCCGCGAGGTAGCCGGCGAGGAAGGCCGGCTCGTCGGTGTTGAAGGTCAAGCCCTTCACGTTCGGCTGTGCAATGTTCTTGCCAGCCTCGTTGAAGTAGGCGAAGTCGACGATCGCGAAGTCTACCTTCGGGTTCTGCTTCGCGGCGGTCTCCGTGGCCGGGCCGAGCTTGAAGCCGACGGTGGTGATCTGCTTGCAGCCCTGCTTGAGCAGTGCCTTGATGTTGCCGGGGTATTCGGCGTCGGAGTTCGACTCGACCTCGGCGGTCTTGATCCCGTGCCGCTTCTTCGCGTTCTCCAGGCCGTCGTGCGACGTCTGGTTGAAGGACTTGTCATCGAAGCCCCCCGAGTCCGAGACCATGCAGGCCTTGAAGTTCGGGTACTGCTTGCCTGCCTCGATGCTCGACTTGTCGGAGGATGCCGTCGTGTCGTCACTGTCCGACGGACGCTCACCGCACCCTGCCAGAACCAGTGCAGCCACACCCAGGACTGCTGCTACTCGGACCGTCTTCTTCACGGCGCCTCCCGTGTCTCGAAATCATCACCGCGCCCTCGGTCAGGCGCACCGGCTCACCTTAAGCCCGGGTAAGTGCATTTGGACCCGTTCCTGACCGAACTGTTATCTGCTGGTGACCGAGCAGTTCAGACGAGGGCCCGCAGAGCGGATCCCGCAAGCACTGCGGCGCCGATCCCGGTCGCACGCTCGTCGACGCGCAGGTCCCCCTGGTGGAGGTCGTACGTCGCACCGCCGGGCGTGCGGGTGCCCAGCCGCCCCATCGCACCGGGCACCCGGTCGAGGTACCAGCCGAAGTCCTCACCGCCGAGGCTCTGCGGGGTGGGGACGTGGCCGCCCTTCGTGAGGACCGCCTCGACGGTCTCGGCGAGGATGCTGGTGGATCGGTGCCCGTTGACGACCGGAGGAACGCCGCGCTGGTAGTTGACCTCAGCCGCGACCCCGTAGGGCCCGATGATCTGCTCGACGAGCTCACGCACCAACTGCTCGGCCCCGGCCCAGGCGACCGCATCGAGCATGCGGACCGTGCCGAGCAACATTCCGCTTGCGGGGATGACGTTGAAGGTGGAGCCCGACTGGAGCATTCCCCAGACCACGCTCACCCCGGCGCGAGGATCCAGGCGCCGGGAGAGGATCGCCGGCAGTGCGGTGACGAGCTTGGCCAGGGCGAAGGTCAGGTCCTCCGTCAGGTGCGGACGCGAGGTGTGGCCGCCCTTGCCCTTGAGGCGAATGTCGAGCGAGTCCGCGGCACCGGTCAACGGACCCTCCCGGAGGCCGACGTGTCCGACGTCCAGGCTCGGGTCACAGTGGAGGCAGAAGATCTGCGTGACGTCGTCTAGGGCACCTTGGTTGATCAGGTCGAGCGCTCCCCCGGGCATCACTTCTTCGGCCGGCTGGAAGAGCAGCCGCACCCGGCCGTTGAGCATCCCTTGTCGATGCACCTCGGCCAGCGCAATCCCGGCGCCCATCAGCGCCGTGGTGTGCACGTCGTGCCCACAGGCGTGCGCGACACCCGGGACGGTGCTGCGCCACGGGTCGTCAGTGCGGTCATCGACGGGAAGCGCGTCGAGGTCCGCGCGTAGCCCCACGAGCGGGCCGTTCTCGCCCACCTCGGCGATCAGCCCGCTGCGTGGAAGGCGGCGGACCCGCAACCCGGCCTTCTCCAGTCGGCTGGACACCAGCTCGGTGGTCCGGGCCTCCTGCCAGGCGAGCTCCGGGTGGGCATGGAGGTCTCGCCGGAACTCGCGGAGGTCGCTGCCGTTCCGTTCGAGCATCTGCGCGATGAGC
>JAKDNC010000039.1 GCA_030452025.1 Nocardioides sp.
GGAGCAGCCCTCGGTCGACTTCACCCTCGGCGGCCAGGAGGCAGACATGTTCCTGTGGGAGGAGCCCCCGGTCGAGAACCGCGAGCTGCTCCCGCCGCCGGCCACCGAGCAGACGTGGGACCCCGCTGGCGTGCCCGCCGAGGGGGACCTCGAGCTCGGCGGCACCTATGCCGATGCCCCCGGGATCACCGAGGGGAAGTACGGCGTCCACGTCGACCCGGGTGAGCCGGCCCTGTTCCGGACCGACCTCGATTGGAATCAGCACCTCCAGGTGAACTTCACCTACGACGGGAAGGGTGCCGGCGATGCGTTGCTCTACTCGATCCTGATCAACCCGATCGGCGCCACCTCCGATTGGGGCACCGCCACCGACGCCCCCGGCTCGGACACGATCCTGACCAGCATCCCGGGCTCGGAGGCCTCCGTGGTCTCGCCCTCGATCACCTGGCGCAACCGTGAGGCGGACGGCAACACCGCCGCCCTCGCGGGGACCTACTACGTGATGCTGCGGCTCGGCACGGTGGACGCCCCCAAGGCCGGGGTCGACCTGACGCTCTCGGTCAAAGTGGTCACAGACAAGGACCCGCAGTCGCCCTACGAGTCGAAGTACGACGACGTGATGGCGCTCGACATCAGCGGCCACGCCGCTGAGGAGGAGGCCAAGGCCAAGGCCGAGTCCGCCTCGTCGGAGACCGACTCCACTCCGTGGGTCGCGGTCGGGGGCCTGCTCGGTGGCGCGGTCGTGATGGCCGGTGCCGGCGGGGTGTCGCTGAGCCGTCATCGCCGGAGCCGGGCGTGAGCGAACTGCTCGCCACGCACTCCTGGGCGTTGGTATGGAGCCTGCTGGCCGCCGCGGGCGTGCTGAGCGTCGTCGGGGTCGTCGTACTCAGACGAGGATCAGCGCGAGCGCCGTTCCGGCCAGGCCCAGGGCGATCAGGAAGCACACGATCGCGATCACCAGCGCGGTCCGGCTCGGCGTACCCGCCGGGGAATGGGCAGGTCCCGAAGCGGCCGGACTGAGGAGCGCGCCCCCGCTGGCGGCACTCGAGCCCCCGTGACTGGCGGGGTGACTGACAGGGTGACTGGCGGGGTGACTGACAGGGTGACTGACAGGGCGGCTGCCCGGTGCACCGGAACCACCCGAGGCGAAGCTGGGCTCCACGGACGGGTAGGCGCTGGGGTAGTAGGAGCTCTGTGCCGGAGGGGCCACGTCGGTGAGCTGGTCGAAGACCTCGGGCGGCTCGGGATCCTGCTGCCAGGGCGTTCCGGCTGGTACGCCGATCCCGCGCAGCATCTGGAGTGCGGCCGAGGCAGACTCCGGACGCTTGGTGGAGTCCTCCGCGGTGAGCGCCTCGAGCAGTGGCTTGAGCGGACCGTCGGGGACACCCCTCTGGTGGCGCGGGCTGAGTCCGGTGAGCATCTGGATGGCCACAATGCCGGTGGCGTAGAGGTCCTGCTGTGGCTCGGGGCTGGCACCGTGGGTCTGCTCGGGCGCCATGTAGCCGTCGGTGCCGATCGCGCCGGGGAATTTGGTCAGCCGGACCTCGTCGATCAGCGCGGCGACCCCGAAGTCGCCCAGTCGGACGCACGGACGGCGGGTGCCGGTGGGCTCGAGCAACAGGTTGGCGGGTTTCACGTCGCGATGGACGACCCCGGCCGCGTGCACCGCTTCGAGCGCCTGCAGGGTCTGATCGAGCAGGACGGCGACATAGCTCTCGGGCAGTCGTCCGTGGTCGCCGAGCAGGGTCTGGACTGAGCCACCCTTGACCAAGTCCATCGTGAAGACGACCAGATTGTCCTCGGCGGCCCAGCCGCTGGGCGCGACGACGTGTGGGTGCCGGATCCGGACCGACTGCTCCCGGACGAAGCGCAGCAGCATGCCGCTGTCGTGCTGTCCGAGCACCTTGGCGGCGACGAAGGCCTGGTTGCGCAGGTCCCAGGTGCGCCAGACCGAGCCCATGCCGCCGGCGCCGATCTGGTCGATCAACACGTAGCGGCCGGCGAGCGGCGTGTTCCCCATCGATGTCATGTCACGCTCACCCTACCCAGACGGGGCGGGACCAATCCTCGGGTCCGGGTCGAGCGCTGCGGGGCCCCCGGTGGCGCACTCGAGGCGGGATTTCCCGCGCGTCGTACTGCGCTGATAGCCTGCACTGTCCTTGTCCGGCCCTGCGCCCCCGACGGGTGCATTCCCCAAGGACATTCGCAAAGCCCTCCTGCCACGGAGAGACCGTGGCCGCCGAGTCCAGAGGAGGTGGAGACCGCTATGCGTGCATATGAAGTGATGGTCATCCTCGACCCCAGCCTCGAAGAGCGGACGATTGAACCGTCCCTCGACAAGTACCTCAACGTCATCCGCAAGGATGGTGGCAGCGTGGAGACCGTCGACGTCTGGGGACGTCGCCGCCTCGCCTACGAGGTCAACAAGAACGCCGAAGGCATCTACGTCCTGATCTCGCTTCAGGCCGAGCCGAGCACGGTCAAGGAGTTCGACCGTCAACTCGGACTCAACGAGTCCGTGCTCCGCACCAAGGTCCTTCGCGCCCAGGCCTGACCCTCCGTCGGCATCGGCTGTGGAGGAACTCTTCACACTGTCGGTGCCGAGGTACACCATGGTCTGAACCAACGCTGCAAATGAATTCAAGGGAGTCCTGACATGGCAGGCGAGACCGTCATCACCGTGGTCGGCAACCTGGTCGACGACCCGGAGCTGCGCTTCACCCCCTCGGGTGCCGCTGTGGCGAACTTCCGGATCGCGTCCACTCCGCGCAACTTCGACAAGCAGACCAACGAGTGGAAGGACGGCGAAGCGCTGTTCCTCTCCTGTGCGGTCTGGCGTCAGGCTGCGGAGAACGTCGCCGAGTCCCTCCAGAAGGGCATGCGTGTCGTCGTGCAGGGTCGCCTCAAGGCCCGCACCTTCGAGACGCGTGAGGGTGAGAAGCGGACCGTCTTCGAGATCGACGTCGACGAGGTCGGCCCGTCCCTGAAGTACGCCACCGCGAAGGTGACCCGCACCACCCGCTCGGGCGGTGGCGGCCAGCAGGGCGGCGGCTTCGGCGGCGGTCAGCAAGGCGGCAACCAGGGCGGCAACCAGGGCGGCGGCTTCGGCGGCGGTCAGCAAGGTGCGCCGGCGGCAGACCCGTGGGCCACGCCGGCCCAGCCGTCCCAGGGTCAGGGCCCCGCCGGTGGCGGCCAGCCCGACCCCTGGGCCACTCCGGGTGTCTCCTCCGAAGAGCCTCCCTTCTGATTCTGATTCACCCCAGCAGCACCCGTAATTAGCCAGAACCCATTCCGGCGAGAGCCGGGCTCGGAAGGAGCACCACAATGGCCAAGGCAGTGATTCGCAAGCCCAAGAAGAAGGTTTGCCAGTTCTGCAAGGAGAAGGCGACCGGTGTCGACTACAAGGACACCACCCTCCTCCGCAAGTTCATCTCGGACCGCGGCAAGATCCGCGCCCGTCGGGTGACCGGCAACTGCGTGCAGCACCAGCGCGACGTTGCCATCGCGGTCAAGAACGCTCGCGAGGTCGCCCTGCTGCCCTACACCTCTACCGGTCGCTGAAAGGAGCCAGGAACATGAAGCTCATTCTGACCCAGGAAGTTTCCGGCCTCGGCGCTGCCGGCGACGTGGTGGAGGTCAAGGACGGCTACGCCCGCAACTACCTCATCCCCCGTGGCGACGGCATCCGCTGGAGCCGCGGCGGCGAGAAGACCATCGAGTCCATCAAGTCCGCCCGCGCCTCGCGCGCGCTGCGCGACCAGGACCACGCGGTCGAGGTCAAGGCCAAGCTTGAGGCCAACCCGGTCAACGTGGCGGTCAAGGCCGGCCAGGGCGGTCGCCTCTTCGGCGCCGTCACGGTTGCCGAGATCGCCGGCGCGCTGGCCGACACCTCCGGCGAGCAGGTCGACAAGCGCACGATCGTGGTCGGGAACCCGATCAAGTCGCTCGGCGCTCACCAGGTGTCGGTCAAGCTGCACGACGAGGTGTCCGCTTCGGTGGCACTCAACGTCGTCGCTGTCTGACCCAAGCCACTCGTTCCCCCGGTTGCCCTCGTGGCGGCCGGGGGAACGTGCATTTTCCGGCGCACAGGCCCGGACAGAGTCGACAACTGACAACCGAATCCTTAGCAACATTTGTCGGGGTGACAGGCGACACATGGCACTTAGGTTGATGCCAACTTGAGGTCCGGGGCGGAGCAACCGGAAGCGCCCACGGGGCGGGCCTCCACAATCGGAAGTGAGCGATACACCGATGCGTTCTTTCAAGAGCCTCGCGGCAGCAACAGCACTCGGCCTGACCCTTTCCCTCAGCGCGTGCGGCGGTGGGAGCTCCGCCGGCGACTCCCACAAGGTGGCCGGTCTCTTCTCGGGGCCCGTCACCGACGCCGACATGAATGCCCTGGGGCTCGAGGCGCTCAAGGCCGCGGAGGAGGACGGCGCGGAGACGTCGTACGCGGAGAGCGTGGCGGTGCCCGACATTGAGGGCAAGCTGCGACAGTACGTCTCATCGGGCTACGGCGTCGTGTGGACCCACGGGTCGCAGTTCTACGACGCCACCGCCAAGGTTGCCGAGGAGAATCCGGACGTCAACTTCATCGCCGAGTTCGATGGTGTCCCCGAGGACCAGCCCGACAACCTGTGGGTGATCGACCGCAACTTCCACACGGTCTTCTACCCGCTGGGCGTGTTGGCCGCGAACCTGACCACCTCGGGCAAGGTCGGCTACCTCGGCGGGCTCTCCCTGCCGTTCTCGTATGCCGAGGCCCACGCCCTGGAGCAGGGCATCGAGGACTCCGGCAAGAAGGCCGAGCTCAAGTCGGTCTGGACCGGTGACTTCAACGACACCGTCAAGGCCACCCAGTTCACCTCGCAGCTGCTCAGCGGCGGCAACGACGTGATCATCAGCTCGTTGAACCTGGGCGTGATGGGTGCTTTCGAGGCGATGAAGAGCGCGCCGGTGGGCAAGTCCTGGATCACGGTGAAGTACACCGACAAGTCTTCCAACGACCCGGAGCACTACGCCGCGACCGTCCTCTACGACTTCACCGAGCCGATCACCGAGATCCTCTCCAAGATCGACGACGGGGAGACCTCCGGCATCTACGTGATGAACTTCGGCAAGGGCACCGACGTATCCATCGGCGACAGCGTCCCGGCGCCGGCCAAGAAGGCTGCCGAGAAGGCAGTCAGCGACGTCGAGGACGGGACCGTCAAGGTCAAGCTCGACCAGTCCGAGGTGAAGTGAGGTGACCGCAACCCCACGCCTGGCAATGACTGACGTGGTGAAGACCTTCGGCCCCGTCCGGGCCCTCGACACGGTCTCGCTCGAGGTCGGTGCGAACGAGGTGCATGGGCTGCTCGGAGGCAACGGCGCAGGCAAGACCACCCTGATGAACGTCTTGTTCGGTCTCTACAAGGCCGACTCCGGGACCGTGCTCATCGACGGGAAGGCGGCCGTCATCAACTCGCCCAAGGACGCGATCGCGTTGGGCGTCGGCATGGTGCACCAGACCTTCCTGCAGGTCGACACCTACACGGTGACCGAGAACATCGTCCTCGGCACCGCGTTGGAGGGTGGCTCGCACAGCAACGGACTGCGTGCCGCCCGGGAGCGGATCGTCGAGTTGAGCGAGCGCTTCGGGTTGGAGGTCGACCCTGATGCGGTGGTCGAGGATCTTCCGGTCGGCGTGCGCCAGCGGGTGGAGATCCTCAAGGCTCTCTTCCGCGGCGCGCAGGTGTTGATCCTCGACGAGCCCACCACCAACCTGACCCCGCAGGAGGTCGACGCCCTGTTCGCCTCGCTTCGGGCGATGGTGAAGGAGGGGATGAGCATCATCTTGATCACCCACAAGATCCGCGAGACGCTCGCGGTCTGCGACAAGATGACGGTGATGCGGGACGGCGCGCGGGTGCAGACCCTGGACCGGGCCGAGACGGACGCCGAGCACCTCGCCGCGGTGATGGTCGGGGAGAGTCATGGCAGCTACGAGACGGCCGCACCGAGCACTGCGGTTGCTCTCGGAGCCACAGCTGAGGGTGCCACCCACAAGCAGGTCGTGCACGGCGACTTCGCCCCCGCGATCCGGATCGAGTCCGTCACGGTGCGCAACGACCACGGTGTCGACCTGATCCATGGATTCGACCTGACCGTCGGTGAGGGCGAGATCGTCGGCTTCGCAGGTGTCGCCGGCAACGGTCAGGTCGAGCTCGCGGAGGCGCTGACCGGTGTCCGCCCACTTCTGTCGGGCTCGATCACCGTCCAGGGGACTGACCTGACCAGGGCCCAGACCTCCCATTGGCTTTCTGCCGGCGTGGCCTACGTGCCCGAGGACCGGCATCGGGACGGCATCCTGCCCAAGGCGGGAATCACGGAAAACCTGATCCTGGGATCCCACCGCGGCCGCTCGGCCCGTCGGGCCGGGCTGATCGACTGGAAGGCCGCCCGCGAGCGCGCGTCTGTGGCGATCGACAAGTTCTCCATCCGGGCCAACTCACCGGCGACTCGCGCCGGCGACCTGTCCGGGGGCAACATCCAGCGAGTGATCCTGGCTCGTGCGTTCGCGCACGAACCACGCCTGCTGATCCTGCACAACCCGACCCGTGGGTTGGACATCGGATCCACCCGCTTCGTCTACGAACAGATTCGCGAGGCCGCCGACTCCGGTTGCGCCATCGTGGTGATCTCGGAAGACCTGGACGAGGTGATTGCCATCTCCGACCGAGTCATCGCGCTCTACCAGGGCGGCCAGGCCGGGGAATGGCCGAGTACGGAGGTCGACCCCTACGAGGTGGGCCGCAGGATGACCGGATTGAGCACGAGTCGGACCGGAGGCGCCGCATGAGCACGATGCAGAAGTCCGAGACCGGGCCGGGCGGCTCGCCACCGGTCGCGAAGCCCGAGGCCCGCGGGCCGGGCATTCTCACGAACATCGCCTGGACCGTCGTCCCGTACGTCGCGTCGGTGGTGCTGGCCTTCTTCCTCGGTGGCCTGCTGATCCAGCTGATGGGCTACAACGCGGTGGATGCGCTCCGAGCGGTGCTCACCAGCTCGTTCGACACCAGCTTCGGGATGGTCGAGACGCTCCACAAGTGGGTGCCAATCGTCCTGTGCGCCTATGCTTTCGCGATCCCCCTGGCGACCGGCAAGTTCAACATCGGGGCCGAGGGGCAGATGCTGCTCGGGGCGACCGGTGGCGCCGCGGTGGGAATCACGTTCTCCGACCTGCCGATGGTGGTGCTGCTGCCCGCGACCCTGGTCGCCGGTGTGCTCGCCGGCGCGTTGTGGGCCGGGATCGCTGCGTTGTTGCTCGTCCGTTTCCGGGTCAACGAGATCCTCAGCACGGTGCTGCTCAACTTCGTCTCCTTCAAGCTGATCGACTGGGTTGCCACGAGGGTCTGGCCCGATGCCGGAGCCGGACACCCCGCGACCACCCCAGTCGGGGATGGGGCACGGCTGCCGTTGCTCGGCTCGGCGCCCGCGATGCACAGTGGTGTGCTGCTGGTGCTTGCGCTCGCGATCTTCATCGCGGTGGCGATGCGGTTCACCCCCACCGGCTTCGAGATGCGGGCCGTGGGGGACAACCTCCGGGCCTCGATGGTCAACGGCGTGCGCACCTCACGACTCGCTGGTGCGGGCCTGGTGATCGGTGGCGGCCTGGGCGGGCTGGCCGGAGCGATCGACGTCGCCGGCGTACACGGCCGGATGCTGGAGGGCATGCAGTCGAACTTCCTGATCCTCGGGATCATCGTGGGTCTGATGGCCCGCGGGTCGATGCTCGCGCTGCCGGTGGTCGCCTTCGGAATCGCGGTGCTGGAGTACGGCGCCGGGACCATGCAGCTCGTCTCGGCGGTGCCGGTGGAGATGGTCCTCGTCATCGAGGCCCTGATCCTGCTGCTCCTGTTGCTCAGTGACCTCGTCCGTGACCGTCTGAGGAGTGCCCGATGAGTGAGTTCCTGGTCCTGGTGGTCCCGATGTGGGTGGTCTTCACCCTTGCTGCGCAGGGGACGATCCTCAGTGGGCGGACGGGCGTCTTCAACGTGACCCAGGAGGGCGTGATGGCCCTCGGGGCCTCGGTCGGCTTCCTGGTGTCGTACAAGATGGGCTCCAACCTGGTGGGCCTGCTGATCGCCTTCCTGGTCGGTGCGCTGGTCGGCCTGGTGCTGGCCTACATGACGACGCAGCTCCGCCTGGATCAGTTCGTGGTCGGCCTGGCGCTGTTCTTCGCGACGACCGGTGCTGCGGGGCTCCTCTACCGTCAGGTGATTGGCGTGACGATGACGCCGCCGCGGGTCGACACCCTGCCGAAGTTCGAGATCCCATTGCTGGGAGACCTCCCGCTCATCGGTGACGCGCTGTTCGTCCAGGACTACGTCTTCTACTTCGCGGTGATCCTTTCGCTGGTGATGTTCTGGTTCCTTCAGCACACGAGCGCTGGTCTGGACTTCCGCTCCGTCGGGGAGAACCCGAAAGCGGCCGACAGCCTCGGGATCAACGTCACCTGGGCCCGCACCTGGTCCACGGTCGTGGGCACCGGGCTGGTGGCGGTCGGTGGCGCCTACATTCCGCTGCCCTTCACCGGGATCTACACCGACGGCATGATCGCGGGACGAGGCTGGCTGGTCATCGCGCTGGCGTTCCTTGGTGGATGGCGTCCGCTCTACGTCGTGGCCGGCGCGGCCTTCTTTGCGGCGATGGACGTGCTCGGCCAGAAGGCGCAGGTGCTCGGCCTGGGCATCCCGCACCAGTTCATCGAGATGCTGCCGTTCGTGGCCACGCTTCTGGTGATGGTCTTCGCCCTCCGTTGGGCACGACAGCCGGCCCACCTGGGGATGAACTACGACCGGGAATCACGCCTAGTCGGGTGAGGTGTCGGTGATCAGATGGATGGGCCACCGGCGAAGCGTCGGTTGTGGGCGGCGAACAGGTTCCAGATCAGCCAGATCCAGAGGATCACAAAGCTGATCTCGGCGATGCTGAGCATCTGGTCCGAGTCCGCGGCATCGGCCAGCGCCGGGAGGACGGCGACCACGACGGCCGCCCACATGGTCAACCCGAACCGGCCGGCGAACTTCCGGTCGGGCGGACGCTGGTGGTGCGCCTGCTCCTGCAGCGCCCGACTCATCACGAAGATGAACAGCAGATCGGGCAACGCGGTGGCCCACTTGAGGGCGAGTTCGGCGTCGTGGATCGGCTCGTGCACCTGGGGGAACCACAGCGCGAGGGAGACCGCGCCAGCCAGCCCGGCGGCGTAGAGCAGGATTGGTCGTTGCGGGACCGGGATCGTGGCCAGGCCCCACAGCACCAGCGCCCAGCCGATCGGGTCGGGCAGGGTGTCGTAGCGCGAGAGGCTGTCGACGGCCACGATGATCAGGCCCATCGCCACCTTCTGGAGTGGGGTCATCCCCCGCTTCGGGAGTTGCCCACTCCGTGTCTCCGCCTCGGCCACGCGGGACAGGCTAGCCGTTGACCCCTTCCGCGATCCGGTCGCCGACGCTCTGATCGATGTTTCGCCAGTACTCAAGCGCCCGGGCCAGCACCTGCTCGGAGACGCCGTCGGAGAGGTGACCGACGACGTTTGCCACGAGTCGGTCGCGCGCGGCGTCGTCGAGGACGTCGCGAACCATCGTCCCGGCCTGTCCCCAGTCGTCGTCCTCGGCTCGCAACGTGTACGCCGCCCGCACCAGCTCGCCGTCCGCGGCCCAGGTGGCCGACTCGGGATAGCGCTCCGGGTCGGCCGCGGGGCCGCCGTAGGAGTTCGGGGCGTAGACGGGGTCGGTGGCCGTGCCCATCTGCATCGCGCCGTCCTTGGAGTAGCTGTGCACCGGCGCGTGGGGTCGGTTGACCGGGATCTGCTGGTAGTTGGTCCCGAGCCGGGTCCGGTGGGAGTCGGCGTAGGAGAAGCCGCGGGCGAGCAGCATCTTGTCCGGGCTCAGTCCGGTCCCGGGGACCAGGTTGTTGGGCTGGAAGGCGGCCTGCTCGATCTGGGCGTGGTAGTCGGTGACGTTGCGGTCCAGCGTCATCTTCCCGACCTCGATCAGCGGGTAGTCCGCGTGCGGCCAGACCTTGGTCAGGTCGAACGGGTTGAACCGGTAGGTCTTGGCGTCCTCGAAGGGCATGATCTGCATGTGCAGCGTCCATGAGGGGTGGTCGCCGGCCTCGATCGCGTCGTAGAGGTCGCGCTGGTGGTGGTCGCCGTCGGAGCCGGCGAGCTGGTCGGCCTCGTCCTGGGTGAGGAACTCGATGCCCTGGTCGGTCTTGAAGTGGTATTTCACCCAGAAGCGCTCGCCGGTGGCGTTGACCCACATGTAGGTGTGGCTCGAGTAGCCGTTCATGTGGCGCCAGGTCTTCGGGATCCCACGATCACCCATCAGCCAAGCCACCTGGTGGGCGGACTCGGGGGAGAGGGACCAGAAGTCCCACTGCATGTCGTGGTCGCGCAGGTTGTTGGCCGCGCGCCGCTTCTGGGAGCGGATGAAATGCTGGAATTTCAACGGGTCGCGCATGAAGAAGACCGGCGTGTTGTTGCCGACCATGTCGAAGTTGCCCTCGCTGGTGTAGAACTTCAGCGCGAAGCCGCGCGGGTCGCGCCAGGTGTCGGGGCTGCCACGCTCCCCGGCGACGGTGGAGAACCGCGCGATCATCTCGGTCTTCGTGCCGGGCTGGAAGAGCGCCGCCTTGGTGTAGGCGCTGACGTCGTGGGTGACCTCGAACTTCCCGAAGGCACCGCCACCCTTGGCGTGTGGCTGTCGCTCCGGGATGCGCTCCCGGTTGAACATCGCCATCTGCTCGATCAGGTAGTGGTCGTGCAGCACGATCGGCCCGTCCGGCCCGACGGTGAGCGACTGCTCGTCGCTGGCGACGGGGATCCCGGCGTCGGTGGTGGTGGGCTCGGGCTTCTGGTCGCTCACGGTGCTACCTCCTGCAGGTGCGGTCAGACCGGGGAGGGCTGACCTGCTTCCACCGTGCTCCTGTTGCCGGGAGTGTTCAAGGGGTGTGACCCTCAGACGGCCGATTCGCGTACCCCGCCGGTGACCATCCAGGCGTCGCCGCGGGCGCGCAGGCCGAGGGTGATCGCACGCCCGGCCATGAACACGAAGCCGAAGGCGGCCCAGAGCCAGACCAGGCCGGGGACGAGCAGGGCGACCGGCGCGTAGGCGATGAGGACGGCCAGCCCTGCCCACGCGAGGTAGGCGCCGTCCCCGGCTCCGATCAGCACGCCGTCGAGGACGAACACGTAGCCGGCGATCGGCTGGGTGAGCGCAGCCATCAGGAGCAGTGGGACGAGTCGGTCGATGACAGCCTGGTCGCTGGTGAACAGGTGGCCGACCACACCGCTGACCGCAGCCACGCCGAGGCCGGTGACGATCCCGGAGACCAGGCCCCACTGGACCATCCGGCGGGTCAGGCGGCGGGTGCGCTCGCGGTCGCCGGAGCCCAGGGCTCGGCCGGTGAGGGCCTGGGCGGCGATGGCGACGGCGTCGAGGACGAAGGCCAGGAAGGACCAGATCGTCATGGCGAGCTGGTGGGCGGCCATGCCGGTGTCACCGCCGGCGCGCACGGCGGCGTACGTCGTGACCAGCAGTGCCGCGCGCAGGGTGAGGGTTCGCACGACGAGCGCGACCCCGGCGTGGGCGGCGGCCGTGATGCCCGGGATGTCGGGGCGCAGGCTGGACCCCTCGCGGCGGGCGCCGCGGACGACGACCGCGACCAGGAACGCCGCCATCAGGAGCTGCGCGAGCACGGAACCGATCGCGGCACCCGGCAGGCCCAACGCCGGGATCGGTCCGAGGCCGTAGACGAGTGCGAAGTTGAAGGCGATGTTGAGCAGGTTGCCGCCCACGGCCGCGACCAGCGGGGTGCGGGTGTCGAGCATCCCGCGCAGGACGCCGGTGGCGGCGAGCATCACCAGGAGCGGAGTGGTGCCGAGGAACGCGATGCGGAGGTACGCCGTCGCGTGGCCGGCGACACCACCGCTCGCGCCGAACAGGCCGACCAGCCAAGGTGTGGCGATGATCCCGACGAGGGTGGTGAGGACGCCGATGATCACGGCGAGCCAGATGCCGTCGATGCCTTGGGCAATGGCAGCTCGGAGATTGCCGGCGCCGAGCTGACGGGCGACCGAGGCGGTGGTGCCGTAGGCCAGGAAGACGCAGAGGCCGACGGCGGTCTGAATGATGGCGCCGGCGATGCCGAGGCCGGCAAGCTCGGGGGTCCCGAGGTGGCCGATGATCGCGGCGTCGGCGAGCAGGAACATCGGCTCGGCGACCAGGGCGAGGAACGCTGGTACCGCCAGGATGACGATCTCGCGGTCCGTGGACCGCCACTCTCGTCCCATCACTCACACAGACTATCGAAGGTAAGGGTCATAAGGGGTGTCTGGTCCTGATGTCGAGCGCGGAATGGTGCCTGTGTGTAACTCCGGGAATCTGTGAGTATGTCCCGCGCCGGGACGCCATGTCGACAAAGTAACAAGCATCCGTCCGGTGGCCGGTTGGTGAACGAAATAGTTTCCAACAACTTTTCCTCCACATCCTCTGATGGACGTTTGTGCAGGTCAGGTGGGGTGGTGTGACTCATGTTGTTGGCTGTTCCACAGTTCTGTCCCCAGCCTGTGCACAGGTGTGTGCGTGTCGTCCACGTGTGTCGGCCAGTTATCCCCAGGCCCTGTGGATAAGTAGGTTTCGCGGATGCTCTCCGACGTCGTACTGTCGCACGTCCGCGACTGGTCAGACACCGGGTGTCGGTGACCGCATCTAGCGTGAACTGCGGGGTCAGAACCGACTGCGAAAGGGGAGATGCATGAGCATGACCGATCATCCCCAAGATGACCTGCCGCCCGACCCGGAGTGGGGTGACGGCCCGGCTGCCTACGAACCGGGCGAGGCGCCCCGGGGGCCCAACGACCGGACGCCGCCCCAGGACAACGCCGCCGAACAGAGCGTCCTCGGCTCGATGCTGTTGTCGAAGGACGCGATCGCGGACGTCAGCGAGGTGCTGCGTGGAGCGGACTTCTACCGCCCGGCGCACGAAGTCGTCTTCGACGCGGTCATCGACCTCTTCGGCCGCGGCGAGCCCGCCGACCCGGTGACCGTGTCGGCGGAGCTGCAGAGGCGCGGTGCGCTCCAGCGGATCGGCGGCGCACCGT